>JAJPEB010000091.1 GCA_023252315.1 Candidatus Woesearchaeota archaeon
GAGCTCGCCCGGCGCCCCGTAGCGCACCGTGATCTCGTCGTAGCCGGCCCGGTAAATCGCGCTGAGCGCGAGCGGGATGAGGTCGCGCATCCCCGTGATGCGCAGCTGCGCGTGGCGCGACGGCTTCTCGCCCCTTGGGCTCACGCACAGCATCTTCCCCGAGTACGAGAGCGTCAGCTCGTCGCCGCGCCCGATCGCGTGCCTGCGCGCCCATGCTGCCGGCAGCGAGACGGTGAGCGTCGCGGGCCCGTGCTGCACCACTTTCCGCTTCATGTAACTACTTTAGAGGAGTGTACTTTATTTTAAGGGTATGTGTATATCGCGGATCGATTGGTGACCCGCGCCATTTCTGCAGGCGGGGACACGCCCCATCGTCGGGGTATCTCGTCGCTGCCATCCCATCGGAACTCCCCTACGAACCTTTTTAAATCGCCCGCGGGCTCCTAGATAATATGGCGAAGAAGGCCACGGGTGAGGCTGCAGGCAAGGGCTACGAGCTCATCATCACGGAGAAGCCCTCGACCGCGGAGAAAATCGCGTCCGCGCTCGCGGACGGCAAGCCCGTGAAGAAGGCGGTCGAGAAGGTCGCGTACTACGAGCTCTCGCACGGCAAGAAGGACGTCGTCGTCGCGTCGGCCGTAGGCCATCTCTACACCGTCGCCGAGAAGGAGAAGTCGTTCTCCTATCCCTCGTACGACGTCGAGTGGCGCCTCACGGCAGACGTCGAGAAGGACTCGGGCTTCAGCCGCAAGTACGCCACGCTCATCAAGAGGCTCGCGAAGGGTGCGTCGCAGTTCACGGTCGCGACGGACTACGACATCGAGGGCGAGACGATCGGCCTCAACATCGTGCGCTACCTGTGCGGCCAGAAGGACGCGGCGAGGATGAAGTTCTCGACCGTGACCGCGGAGGACCTGCGCGAGGCGTACGGCGAGAAGTCGAGGACGCTCGACTGGGGGCAGGCGAACGCGGGCACGACGCGCCACGTGCTCGACTGGCTCTACGGCATCAACGTGAGCCGCGCGCTCACGAGCTCCGTCAAGGCCGCGGGCAGCTTCATGGTCCTCTCGACGGGGCGCGTGCAGGGGCCCGCGCTTCGCATCGTCGTCGAGCGCGAGCGCGAGATCCAGGCGTTCGTGCCCGAGGACTACTGGCAGCTCGAGCTCTCGGGGACGAAAGACGGCAAGCCGTGGGCCGCGCTGCACGAGAAGGACCGCTTCACGGTCGAGAAGGACGCGCAGGCGATCCTCAAGAAGTGCACGGGCAAGCCCGCGATCGTCGAGGGCCTCGACAGCAGGCAGGCGAAGCAGCAGGCGCCCTCCCCCTTCGACCTCGGCACGCTCCAGTCGGAGGCCTACCGCGCGTTCGGCATCAAGCCCAAGGACACGCTCGACGTCGCGCAGAGCCTCTACAGCGCGGCGTACATCTCGTACCCGAGGACGAGCAGCCAGAAGCTGCCCGCGAAGATCGGGTACCGCAAGATCCTCGCCTCGCTCGCGAGGATGGACACGTACAAGGAGCCCGCATCGCTCCTGCTCGGCAAGTCGCTGCTCACGCCCAACGAGGGCAAGAAGGAGGACGCCGCGCACCCCGCCATCTACCCGACGGGCGAGGTGCCAGGCGAGCTCGGCCCGCGCGAGCGCAAGGTGTACGACCTCATCGTGCGCCGCTTCTTCGCGACGTTCGGGGACGAGGCCGTGCGCGAGACGAGCACCGTCTCGCTCGTGGTCGGCGGCGAGCGCTTCACGCTCAGCGGCACGCGCACGGTGCACCCGGGATGGCACGCGCTCTACGGCCCTTACGTCGACCTCAAGGAGGAGGAGCTGCCCGCGTTCAAGCCGCGCGAGCAGGTGCCCTACGACGCGCTCGAGATGCTCAAGAAGCAGACGAAGCCGCCGCGCCGCTACACGCCGTCGAGCCTCGTGACGGAGCTCGAGAAGCGCGGCCTCGGCACGAAGGCGACGCGCGCGGAGATCGCGGAGTCGCTCGCGCGCCGCAACTACGTCAAGGGCGAGCGCAACATCGAGGTCACCGAGCTCGGCATGAAGATCTTCGAGGTGCTCGAGAAGAGCGCGCCCGAGATCACGGACGCCGAGCTCACGCGCCACTTCGAGGAGGAGATGGAGCAGATCCGGGAGGGCGAGAAGACCGGCGACGACGTGATCGACGAGGCGAAGACGGAGCTCGACAAGATCCTCAAGAAGTTCCGCAAGAGCGAGGCGAGCACGGGCAAGGACCTCATCGAGGCGAGGAGGCTCGAGCAGGACCTGCAGAACACGCTCTTCGCGTGCCCCGTGTGCAAGGAGGGCACGCTCAAGATCATGTTCAGCAAGAAGAACAAGCGCCGCTTCATCGGGTGCAGCCGCTATCCCGACTGCTCGACCGCGATCGCGATGCCGCAGATGGGCATGGTGAAGGCCTCGGAGAAGCAGTGCGAGTCGTGCGCGTGGCCGATGCTCATGGTCATCCGCAAGGGGCGCCCGCCCGCGCTCACGTGCATCAATCCCGAGTGCCCGCAGAAGGTCGCGCTCGAGCAGGCGCAGCAGGCGCTCGCGAAGAAGGCGGGCGAGGGCAAGCCGTGCCCTAAGTGCGGCGAGGGCAAGCTCACGCTCAAGCGCGGCCGCTTCGGCATGTTCCTCGGCTGCGACCAGTACCCCAAGTGCGCGACGATCGTCAACATCCCGCGCTCGGAGGAGGACGCGCGGGAGCAGGAGGAGCAGAAGAGGCTCGCGAAGGGCTCTGGCGAGGGGAAGGTGTGCCCCAAGTGCGGCGAGGGCAAGCTCACGCTCAAGCGCTCCGCGCGGGGGTTCTTCCTCGGCTGCGACCAGTACCCCAAGTGCAGGACCGTCGTGAAGATCGGCGCCGAGGCGCAGGGCGCCGGCGAGGAGAAGCCCGCCGAGAAGCCCGCGAGGGCGAGGAAGGCGGCGAAGGAGTGAGCTCTATCGCGGCGCTGCGGCCCCGGTATCGTACGTCGCATCAATGCCTCCCACGATGATGCGCGCAGCGAGCGGCCGCCATCTCATCACGTAGATGTTCGCGGGATTGAAGCTGCGCCGCGCAGCGATCACGCGCAGCCCGCTGCGCAGGTACAGCGCGTCGGCGAGGCTCATCATCTTCCCGCCGGGCTCCTTCGCCGTCTCGCACGAGTCGAGGAGCACTGCAGGCGATCGCCTGAATCCCGCGAAGTACTGCGCGAGCATCGGGTCCGCGCTCGTGAGCCCGCGGCCACGAGAGGCGAATTCTCGCTGCGCGAGATGGGACTCTCCCATGGTCGCGGACGGCGCAGGGCCCGCATCGAGCTCGAGCGACGTCGGCGATCCGTGCCCTCCTATGTCGACGAGCTCGGCGTCCGGGAAGCGTTCGGCGAGGGCGGCGATGTCTCTTGGCGTGCGCACGGTCGCAATCGCCACGTCGTAGTGCGCGCGCATGCCGGCGATGAGCTGGCGCTCGGCTTCGGACTCGAAGACGCCGTTGTGATCCGAGTACGGCAGGACGACCACGGCGTCCGGCAACGGGGTGCCTGCCGGGCTCTCCACGTCTTCGTGGCGCAGCCCCAGTGCGCAGTAGCGGTATGCGTCGGACGCATCCACCGTACGGTAAGTGAGCCCTATCGCGCCGACCGTCCTCTCCACGCACGCGAGCAGGGAGGGGCCATCCTCCGATGAGAGCCTGCCGAGCCTCTCGGCGATATTGGTGTGCCGCTCTCCCCTGTCGAAGCGGTCCGTCCATGCCTGGAGCTGCTCGATCGCGATGCCGCGCCTGTACGCATCGTTGATCTCGTAGATGAGTAGCGTGTGGTCCATTTCCAGGAAGTCCGCGCGCACATGGAGCGGGCCGTCGCGCGTCGCGATACCGAGCATGCGAAGCGCGTATGCCTGCGGGGCGCGCAGCGCGGAGAGCGCCCCGCGGTCCATGAACGGCTTGCGATCGCGCCCCTCGAGGGAGAGCAGGCGCTCGAGATCCTCTATCTTGTCGCCGCGCCTGTAAGCGTCGACGATCTCGTTCCCGTACGGGATGCCCGCGCTCCCCAGGCGCTCCTCGCACGTCCGCGCGTAGTCGATGAGGAACCGGAGGGGGACGTCTCCTGCGAGCTGGTAGGGGTGGAACACGGGGGATTCCGAGCCGTTGCGCATCGCGAGCGCATCGAGCACCTCGCGCTCTGTTGCGGCATTCGCGCGGGCGCCCTCGAGCATGCGCTTGAGCCCCCAGCCGTCGCTCGCGTCGAGCTCGGGCTGCAGGGCGATCGCCGCCTCGGTCATGCGCGCGACATGCTGCGGGGGTATTCCTGCTTGGCGTAGCTGTTCGAGATCGGCTGCGCTGTAGACGCTGACGCGATCATGGCCCACCCCGCTCTCCAGGCGCTGCTCGAGCAGGAGGGCGTCGATGGGGGCGCTCTCTACGGGAAGGGGGCGATCGAGCACCCGCATGCCGCCCATCCAGGCCACCGTAGCGGCGACTCCCGTCGCGATCGCCATCTTCCATCTCATGTGCGGCGCGCGAAGAGGGCTGCATCCTTAAATCTTTTCTATTTAGTCACTTTAAAATGGTGAAATATTTTCTCTCGTGAGGGGAGGATTTTTAACCGCCGCGAGGGCCCCGCTCGCCATGGACCACATGACGATCGAGACGGAGAGCTACGACCTGCAGCTCCAGGACGCAGTCGAGGAAGTGCGCAAGGCGCAGGCGAGGCGCGTGCTCGTGCAGCTCCCCGACGGGCTCAAGCCGTACGCGGACCGTATCCAGTCAGCGATCGAGCGCGAGGTCCCCGGCACGAGCGTCGTCTTCTGGGCAGACTCGTGCTTCGGCGCGTGCGACGCCCCGATCCACGTCAGGCACCTGGGGTTCGACCTGCTGCTCGCGTTCGGGCATGCGCCGTGGAGGAGCTGAGCTTCTCGCAGCGCCTCCGTGTGCGCAATCCTATTCTCTCAGAAAAGTCCCCGCAGCCGCCCCGCGTCCAGCTCCCCGAGCGACTCCACGACGAGGTCCGCCTCCGCGAGATCCTCGCGGCGATAGAACTGCGAGCACAGCGCGACCACGCGCATGCCCGCCTCGCGCGCCGCGCGTATCCCGCTCAGCGCGTCCTCGAGCACGACGCATTCGCCCGGATCGACCCCGAGATCGCGCGCGGCGGCGAGGAACACGTCGGGCGCGGGCTTCGGTCGCGCCGCATGCTCGCGCGTGACGATCGCGTCGAAACGCCCGATGACGCCTAGCGACGAGAGCGCCTCCGCGATCGCCGCCCGCGTATTGCTCGACGCGACGGCGAGGCGGACGCCGTCCGAGCGCAGCGCATCGAGCAGCTCGCGCGCCCCTGCCGAGAGCGCATGCGGCCCTTCGCGTGCGTCCCGCCCGTCGCCTGCGAGATCCTCGGGCGAGACCGCCTTGCCGTGCCTCTCGCCGATGAGCGCGGCCTGCGCTGCGAGCGGCCTGCCGAGCAGCTCCTTCACGTCATCGTCCGAGAGGGAGATCCCCACGCGCGCGAGCCGCTCGCGGCGCAGCTCCCATTTGCGCGGGGAGTTGGGGATGAGCACGCCGTCGAAGTCGAAGATGGCGGCGCGGAGCAT
>JAJPEB010000092.1 GCA_023252315.1 Candidatus Woesearchaeota archaeon
CCGGTGGTCGGCCTGGAAGCACGGGTGATGGACCCGCTGGGGATGCTCGGCGTGCGCAAGGCGAGGAATGGGAGACGGGAGGGCGGACCGACGCGAGAGCGCACCGGGAGGCGCAAGCGCGGCGCCCCGAGGAGACCGGAGATAGACGAGATCATCCCGCTCGGCAAGACTCTCGACGAGATAGGGGATGAGGTGGGGATAACCGGGGAGGCGGTGCGGCAGTACCTCAGGAGCACCGGGCAGACGGAGGCGTTCAGGAGCGCGAGGGCGGAGCGCAGGGATGAGCCGAAGAGGAAGCGCGCCGCAGTCGCCTCGCTCATGCGCCTCCTCGACTTCCGCGCGGTCCAGCTCGCCTACGGCGAGAGCTGGGCGCGGGGCAAGGCCGAGGAGTACCGCAAAGCGCATCCCGCCCGCAAGAGCGGCGCGGTGAGCGTCGAGCGGCTCGTGTCCCTCTTCGAGGGATACCGTGCGGCGCAGGAGTCGGGGATCCCGGTCTCCTTCGAGCTTCTCGGCGGCCCCGCGGGGATGGCTCCTGCGCAGGCGCGCTCGATCCTGCGGCAGGTGGGGCTGTATTCGCTCAACTGGACGGCATCCGTCGTCAAGCGCGCGAGCGTGGGGACGCCGGTGCTCGAGGCGCTCGCGGGCCTCGGGATGCGCGCGCCCGACATCGCCTATTTCTCGGGAGAGACCGAAGCGACGGTGTATGGCAGGCTCCAATCCTCCTCCCGCAGTGTCCTGGAGCATAGGACTGCGCAAGCCCCTTCACGCCCGCGCCGCATCATCTATCGCCTGGCGAGCGAGCTCTATCTTGCCCAGGATCTCGGGTTCTCAGCAGCTGAATCCGCCTTCTTGCTGGACGTGCACCTGAACGCGGTGGACGATGCGATGCGCAGGAGGGAGGAGGTCGCTCCCGTCATCATGAGTGCGCTGCGCATCGTGCATCCGGGCAAGGAGATAGGCGCGCCGTACCTCTCCTAGCGCCGTTCGCATACCTTTTTATTCGTCCCGGCACTTCGCGACGCCATGGGCGTCATCAGGGTCTTCCTCTGGCTCATCTACGAGTTCAACAAGTACGCGATGAACGTCTACTGGGTCCTCTACGTGCGCTGGTACCTCGACGGCAACCTCATCTGGTTCGCGCACCTCGTCGGGATCATGAGCTTCCTGTACATGATCAGCAACGTCGTGTACCTCCTCTCCGGCACCGAGGTGTGAGCCTGCGTGGGCGTGGACGTCTTCATCCACCCGGAATACCCGCCCCTGCTCGAGCCGAGGGACGCGCCCGACTATCTCGCGGGCCTGAGGGAGAGGGAGTACGGGGCGTACCTGCGGGACCTGGAGCGGCGGGTGGGCGAGAGCGAGCTCGCGGTGCTCGTGCAGGGAAGGTTCGCGGGGCCTCTGTGCGCGATGGACGCCTTCGCGTACCGCTTCGCCTCCGAGGACCTCCCCGACCACGAGACCGGTTTCGTCGCTCGCGCGGACACGCAGGGCCTCGCGCGGCTGCTCGACGAGCATCGGGATAGGGAATGGCGCCTCCACGGGCTGTGGGCGAGGCTCTGCGTGACGCATTTCGCGATCCAGGCGTTCGGGTATCTCGCTTACGGGGAGATGTGGGATTTCGAGGGGCGCGGATCTCCCGGCGATGGCGGGCAGGCGCCTTGCGGAGAGGCGCACGCGTTCATGGACAGGGTGGCGCGCCACGAGCGCCTCGGGGATTTCCGCCGCTCGCGCATGCGCATCGGTATCGCGCTCGAGTCCTCGCCGCAGTGGATCGCGCTCCCGGAGGGATCGCCCTCCTCCCCTCGGGCGAAGCCGTACGGGGACGTCACGTACCAGCTCATCGACGAGCGCTCGCGCATCCGCTACCCGGGGCCGCTGCGCGGGGGGAAGGCCTGCGCCCCGCCGGCGGGGATCATCTACCGCGAGGAGTCGCCGCTCCTGCTCGCGGTCCTGCGCGCGCAATCAGGGTGAGTGCCCTTCTGGGCCCGGCGGGGCACGCATACGGTTAAATACCGGAGCGGCACGAGGAGGCCGTGAGCGACACCCCCGCGATAAGGCCGCGCCCGTGGAAGAGCAGGCTCTTCTGGCTCATGATGTCCATGCTCCTGCTCCTGCTCCTCTACCCGTATCTCGACAACAGGATCGTGGGGCCCGCGGTCCTGAGCCTGCTCTCCTCGGCCGTGCTGCTCTTCGGTGTCTATTCGGTGAGCGAGGACAGGCTGCGCGCGCTGGTGGGCGTGCTGCTGTGCGTGCCGGCGATGCTCCTCTCGTGGGCGGCGCTGCTGCTCCCCGACCCGCGCATCGCGGTCGCGAGCGACATCGTGCACATCGCGTTCTACGGCTACGTCACCGTGCGCCTCGTGCGCCACATCTCGCGCGAGACGCGCGTGAGCGCCGACGAGATCTTCGGGGCGGCGTCCGCGTACATGCTCTTCGGGCTCTTCTGGGCGTCCGCGTACGGGCTCGTGGCCCAGCTCGTCCCCGGCGCGTTCACGTCGAGCGCGCCGCTCACGTGGTCGAGGCTGCTCTACTTCAGCTTCTCGACGCTCACGACCGTGGGCTTCGGCGACATCGTGCCCGCGTCGGCAGCGGCGCAGTCGCTCGCGACGCTGGAAGCGATCATCGGCGTGCTCTTCACGACCATCATGGTCGCGTGGCTCGTAGGCCAGGCGATCTCGTCGGCGGAGGAGCGCAGGATGGCGCGGCTCGAGAGGGACGCTGCGGGGAAGTAGTCGTGCCCATGCGGGATATCTCTTCTCTCCTCGGAAAGCCCCCAAACCTTTTTATTCTCGGTTTTAAGGGAAGGCAGCATGTTCAATACGCTCTCCGACTGGACGTACAATTTCCACAAGTACTTCCGGGTCAACTGGGAGGAGATCCTGGGCTTCCTCGTCACGTGCGTGTTCGCGAGCTTCATCCTCACGTTCAACGAGTGGGGCGGCGACAAGTTCGACGTCGCGTCGGGGCTCGCGGCGCTGCTCGTCATGTTCGTCTTCCTCCTCGTGGCGCTCACGCTCACGGTGCTCATCATCAAGCTGATCGGGCTGCGCCTCGGCTACGAGGTGTACTACGAGCCGCATCTCCTCGGCATGATGTTCGGCCTCGTGATCTGCGTCGCGAGCGCGGGCTACCTGCCGCTCTTCATCCCGGGAGGCTTCCGCTTCAAGCAGCCGATGAAGCTCTACGTCGGCCACTGGCGCGGCTACGAGCGCACGTACTACGTCCCCGCGCTGTGCGGCGCGGTCCCCATGATCATGCTGCTCTTCGTGACGGTGCTCAGCCCCATCTACCTCGCGACCGGATCCGCGCTCGTCGCGCACTTCATCGTCGCGCTCATCCTCTTCTCGATCTACTCCCTGATCCCGCTGCCCAACGTCGCGCTCGAGTACGGCGGCCGTGTCCTCGACTTCTTCCGCTACTTCAAGGGCATGACGTTCGGGCTCGCGATCTACATCAACAGCAGGACGTGGTTCGCGGGGCTGAGCTTCTTCGTCATCGTCTTCGGCGTGGTAGCGTACGTGCTCACGCTGCTCCAGTACAGGGTCGGCCTGATCCTCTACATCGTGGGCCTGATCCTGGGCGTCATCTTCATCGCCGTGTACAAGAACTTCATCGAGCAGATGGGGCCCGGCTTCAAGGGCGGGGAGCGGTTCGGATGACGCCGCGCCTCTCGGGCGGGAGATAGGGAGAAGAAAAGAAGGATTGGGGGAAGATCCTCAGCACGCGCCGGGCACGTACGAGGTCACGTTGCCGTTCCCGCACGCCGCGCAGCCGTTGCCGTACGTCCGCCCGTCGTCGCCGCACACCGGCACGTACTCCAGCGTGCACGCCTGCGGGCGCGGGTCGCTGCATTCCACGCGCTGCGCGAGGCCCGCTCCGCGCATCGCCTCGGTGCGCGTGGACACCCACTCGCGGACCGGCGCGAGCTGCGCGGGGTACGCCTCGGGCACGTTGGGGTCGATCGTCGTCTGGAGCGCCTGCTCGTCGTTCCAGAGCGAGATGTCCGCCTTGCCCGCGTCCATCACCAGACCGCGCTGCGCCTGCCCGTACTCGGGGTCGAGCGCGGTGACCTTGCCGAGCATCGCCTTGAGGCCCGCGAGCTCGTCCGCGGTGAGCTGGCCGCCCTCCGAGCGCGTCTCCGTGCCGTTGCGCGCGAGGATCGAGAGCGTGAGCGCGCCGTCGGGCGCCACGACGAAGACCTGCTCCGCCATGTCCTCGGGGGCGAACCCGCCGTACGAGCGCACGATGAGCAGCGGGGCGCGCTGCGCGCCCGAGAGGCCCTCGCCGCCGTGGGGGTCCTGCGCGATGGCGCCTCGCTGCGCGCACGCGACCGTCGCGAGCGAGAGCGCGAGGAGCAGTGCGAATGATGCGTATCTCATGTGACCACCTCTTGGATGCGCGCAGGCCGGGCGCGTCCTTCATCTCCTTTGCGATGGCTTCAGCGCATCCTGCAGCCTGCGGCTAGAACCAGGAGTAGAGCCCCTTGTAGACGAGCCAGATCGCCATCGCGAGCGCGAGCCTGGGCGCCTCGATCCAGAAGAGCACGAACATCGTGACGCCGATCGCGATGTCGAGCAGGCTGAGCACGTCGGAGAAGAAGACCGCGCCCTTCATCACGATCGCGAGCCCCATGCCCGCCTGCAGCTGGTTGAACGGGTGGCCGAAGTAGAGGCCGAGCAGCGCCGTCGCGCACAGCAGGTCGATCACGCCGAGCAGTCCCGCGAAGAGGCTCATCGCGCTGCGTCCCCTGGCTGATTATTTGAGCCTTTCCCTGACGGGCGCCGTCGTGATCTCCGACGGGAACGCGAATTGCGCTATGGAAAAGAATCTTTCCGAGGAGCCTCCGACGGAGGATTCCGAAACCTTTAAAAGGCGTATTCTCCAGGAAGCCGTCGACGGAACGCAGTTCCGCATAAGTGTCGAGGTGGCATAGAATGGCTGCACAGAAGGTGGCAAAGGCAGGAGTCAAGAAGGAGAAGGGTTACCTCTACTTCGTCGACAAGAACGGCGACGTCAGCAGGGCGAAGATGGCCCGCGGTGGCAAGAAGGGCGGCAAGCCCGAGAAGGTCACCAAGGTGGGCGCGAAGAAGGAGAAGGGTTACCTCTACTTCGTCGACAAGCAGGGCGACATCTCCCGCGCGAAGATGGCCCGCGGCAGGAAGTAGGTTTCCTGCTTCGTCCTTCTTTTCATTCATTTCTCTGAGCGCGAATCCGTTCCTGAAACTATTTCAATACGTCCGCATCGATGATATGTCTTGGACCAGCGCGCATTGTGGAAAAAGAAATGGGAAATGGGAAAGATGCCCCCCGTGAACGCGTTCGCTCGTCGGGCGTTGCGCGAGATGCGATGGAGAGACGCGAAAACGCTCCTCGATATCGGTTGCGGATGCGGCCAGGATTCGCTCTACTTCGCACGAAACGGGCTTGCGGTCACGGCGATCGATTTCTCGGAGAGCGGCATCTCCCGACTTCGCGAACGTGCGCAAGAAGAGAACTTGAAGATTGTCGCAATCG
>JAJPEB010000093.1 GCA_023252315.1 Candidatus Woesearchaeota archaeon
GGGCTTCGAAGTGCGCGACGTGCATCCGACGCATTACGGGCGCGTCTGCACGATCGAGACGCCGGAAGGTCCGAACATCGGCCTGATCAATTCGCTCGCGGTTTATGCGCGCACGAATTCGTACGGCTTCCTCGAGACCGCATGGAACGGCGGCAACCCCGTCGGCGGCCAGACTGGGCTCATCCTCGAGCGCATAAAGAAATCCGCGCAGATCGCTGCGAAGACGGGCGTGCTCGCGAGCAACAACGCGCTCCTCGACGACGGCGGCTGGCTCAAGAAGATCTGCAGGCAGGTCAACTGCAGGACGACCGCGGACGCGAAGAGCTGGAAGGCGTCGGGAGACTTCGCGAAGACGGGCGTCAAGACCGCGAGCGGCAAGGGGGGCGCGCCAACAGCGCCCGCTCCCGCGCCCACGCTCGGCTCTGGCGGCGGCGCGCAGTCATCGCCCGATCCCTACGGCATCGGCTCGTGGGGCATGCAGGGTCGCCCGCAGGATGTCTCTCTCGCGAAGGCGGCCACCGCGCGCATCATCGAGAACTACAACGTCGCGGACCCCTCGCGCAGCCTCACGGGCGCGGTCGCGACCGCATGCCTTGGCGGCGTCATCTACAATCTCAACAAGTACCAGGCGATCGAGTGCGGCTACCTCCAATGCCTCAAGGACCAGTCGTACTACGGGCATAGCGTCAACGTGTGCGAGATGGGGAAGAAGTACGCGATGTGCCTGCAGGTGATGGGCGAGGCGGGCGAGCTCCCGTGGGTCCGCATGTTCAAGAACATCCTCGACAACATCAACGGCCTCGTCGCGAACGCGCCGCAGTTCCTCGCGAAGTACGAGCTCAACGAGGCGTGCAACGACGTCTTCGGCGCGCAGGGGACTGCGTCGAGGCTCGCGTGCCCCGACTGGCGCATGACCGCATGCGTCGTCGCGAACAGCGTGCTCAACTCGCTCGACAGCGGCTCGCAGACGAGGCAAGGCCTCAACGGCATCGACCCCAACGCCGCGAAGCAGGCGAGCGCGATCTGCGACCAGGCGCTGCGCGACGACGCGCGCGGGGCGACTCCCTATCTTTCGACGGTCACCAACACGAACAGCCTCGCGCAGCAGGCGTACGAGCGCGACGTGCAGGCGCGCGCGGTCACGACGCCGCAGAGCGCGCTCGTGGGCAGCCTCTACGGCGCGTGGAACACGGCGAATCCGCCGAACAAGAACACGAACATGCGCCAGCCCGACAAGTGGAACGTCGAGACGGACGCGTCGGGGAAGGTCACGAAGGTCACGCCGGAGTGGTCGGGGACCGCGCCCTCGGTGCCGTACCGCAGCGTGAGCGTCGTGGACATGCAGGTGGGGGGCCAGGACTACCAGTACGTCGCGTTCGACTCCGCGAGGGGCACGAGCCTCTTCACGCAGGCGAAGGACACCGCGAGCAAGAGCGGCGGCATCCTGAGCGGCCTCTTCGGCCTGAAGGTCAACGGGCAGACAGTGGATCCGGCCAAGCTCGCGGCGGCGGGAACGCCTGCCCCGGGGACGACGGCTCCTGGCACTCCTGCGCCCGGCACGACCGCTCCAGGCGCCACGGCCCCAGGCACCACGACGGCTCCGCCTGTCATCGACAAGGACACGGGGCTCGTGAAGGGAGACAGCTACCTCTTCGTCGACATCTCGGGAGTCGCCCCTCCCGCGGGCTACGGGTCGGTGAAGGAGTGGCTCGGCGACCAGCCCGCGATGCTCCACCCGGAGGCGCCGACGAGGACCGAGGCGCAGCGCGAGTTCATCTACGACACGTTCTACGACCAGCTCGCGGTGCAGCGCGCGCAGCCCGCCCCCGCGGACGGGAAGCCCGCGGAGCCTTTGCCGATGGAGACGGTCGTGAAGCAGTTCGAGGCGAAGTACGACGAGCTCGTGAAGCAGGAAGAGGCGGCCCGCAAGTCGGAGGGCGAGCAGCTCAACGCGCTCCAGATCCAGTCCCAGCTCGCGGACGTCTTCTCGGCTACGGCTGCCGAGGCGCAGAAGCAGCGCACGGCGATCGAGCAGCAGAAGCAGGCGCTCGTGGCGAAGACGGACGCCGAGCAGGACCAGAAACTCAAGGCGTTCTCCGCTCAGGGCGGCGCCGCGCAATTCGTCGCATTTGCGGACCAGTACGACCAGAAGAGCGCGGAGCTGAGCGTCATGGTCATGTGCGAGCCCACCTGCGACGCGCAGCAGACCCAGGCGATGGTCGCGCTGCAGAATGAGCTCAACGACATCCGTACCTCGACTCCCGGGCTCGACGCGTATGTGGCGCTCAGCTCCGCGCAGCGGCAGAAGCTCCTCAGGATCGACGAGATCAAGAAGATCATGGCGGACTGCCACGACTCGGGCTGCGAGGAAGGCATCCTCTCGGAAGGCCTCGACGTCGAGCTCGCGGCCCTCACGAAGGAGACGAACGGCGTGACGCGAGAGCAGCTCGTGACGAAGGCGCTCTCGCAAGGCGCCGACGATCGCCAGAAGGCGCAGCAGGTCCAGAAGTACTACCAGGCTGGCCAGGCCTACAAGGAATCGCTCGCAGTCATCAGCGACTATGGCGTCAAGCTGCTGCAGGACCGCGGCCTCCTCAAGGGATGGACGGGCTCGAACTGGGCGCAGGGAATCCCCGTGCTCGCGAATGTCGCGCAGTACAACTCGAACGCGCTCGAGAACAGCCTGTGCAGCGGCAAGTACGACATCCGCGACAACGACGACGGCGCGATCTACGCGCCCGCGACGGTCGGCACGACGCAGGTGCTCGGCACGTTCGGCACCGAGATGCGCAAGCTCGTCGACGACAACGGGACGGTGACCTACGTCTATCTCACGATCGCGCACATCGTGAATCCCGCGGGCAGCGGCCGCGACTACAGGATGGAGATCTTCTTCACGGGCCTCTCCTCGTGCGCGGCGCCGCCGTGCGGGCAGGAGCACAGCCTCCTCAACAACGCCACGTTCCCGCTCCCGCAAGGCGCGAGCTTCGCGACAGGCCAGTACGCGAAGACGCGCATCGAGTACCTGCCGGGCGCGTACCAGAAGGTCTGCGTGCGCTTCAGGGACGCGCAGGGCAACGAGGCGAAGTTCCCCGACGGCAACGGCAAGTCGCTCTACTGCCGCGCGGTCAAGGAGGACATCTTCGACTCGGGCAGCCCCGCGCAGCCGGCGTCGACCGTCGCGGGCGGGGCCACGGGGGCGAGCGGCGCGCCCTCGCCGACGGAGGGATGGGCATGAGGCGCGGCCAGGTCACGCTCTTCGCGATCATCGGGCTCGTCGTGCTGCTCGCGGTCGGCGCGCTCTACCTGGCGACGCGCCCGCATACCGCGGACACGCTCGTCGCGCAGCAGGAGTCCGCCGCGGTCTCGGGCCTCGTGCAGCAGTGCCTCGCCCAGACGGGCAAGGACGCGGTGCGCCTCGCCGCGCTGCAGGGCGGCTACTTCTCGACAGCGGGCCTCGCGCAGGGGCCTGGCGAGGACAGCGCGCTCGTGCGCATCGGCCCGCAGGCGATCCCGCTCTGGCACGAGGTGCACTCGTGCGCGCAGAGCGACCTCGGCTGCGTCGGCGACAACCGCCCGCAGCTGTGCGCGCAGAAGGACTGCCCGACGCGCATCGCGGGCGGGGCTCCCGGCGTGAGCTTCGAGAGGAGCATCGCGCAAGGCGTCGACGCGGGCCTGCGCTCGTGCCTCGCGAACTTCTCCTCGATCCCGTCGGTGCGCGTCGAGGAGCGCGGGAATCCCCGCACGACCGCCCTCGTGCGCGAGGACGACATCGCGCTCAGCCTCGCGTATCCGCTGCGCGTCACGACGTCCGACGGCCAGCGCGTGGACCTCGACGCGTTCAGCGCGCGCCTCGACGTGCAGCTGCCGCGGCTCTACGAGTTCGCGAACCTCATCTACACCTACGAGCGCGAGAACGGCTTCGTCGAGGAGCAGTTCCTCCACCTGCTCAGCATCTACGGCGGCGTCGACTCGCCCATCCCGCCGATCGAGGGATCGCAGCTGCGGGGGGGCCCCAGGTTCTGGGTGACGCGCAACGTCGAGAGGACGATCGACCAGGAGGTGCTGCCGTTCCTCTCGTTCGTGCAGGTCGTGAACGCCCTCGGGAGCTATGCGCCGGTCCGCAGCCCGTCGGTCGACGCGAACAGCAGCGCCTACGCGACGGGCGCGTACGACTACATGGCGCTCAAGATGGGCGACGCGTACTATCCGCTCGACGCGCAGTTCCAGTACCCGTCCTCGAGCCTGCATCTTGACATCGACGGCAAGCAGTTCCTCAAGGGCAAGGAGCTCCCGGGCACGGACTTCCTCTCCGTCGTGGGAGGGCTCACGTTCATCCAGTACAAGTTCAAGTACTCGGCGTCGTTCCCGCTCGTCGTCAAGGTGAGCGACCCCGCGGCGTTCGGCGGCGAGGGGCTCGACCTCTACTTCGGCCTCGAGGGGAACGTCAAGAACAACGAGGCGCTCAACACGAGCGCGGACCTCATCACGGTCACGACTCCCGACGAGACGGTCGATCTCGCGAGCCCGCTGCAGCTCGTCAACCACACGTACACGGTGCGCCTCACGGACAGGCACACGCAGCGGCCTATCGCGGACGCGGGCATCTCGTACGCGTGCGGAGGCGAGTACCAGCTCGGCGCGACGGACGCCAACGGGACGTGGACGGGCAGGCTCCCGTACTGCATCTCGGGAGGCTTCGTCACCGCGGAGCAGGAGGACTATGCGACGAGCGGCGTGCCGCTGCAGAACACCGAGGACGACCGGGGCGCGAGCGAGGTGCGCATCTCCCTCTGGCCGCGCGCGCAGGTGCGCGTCGTGCTCTACAAGCGCACGGCGGCCGATGTGGGCAACCTCACCTCCGCGGGCGCCGGCGCGGGCTCGGCGCATCGCACGCGCCTCGGCGGCAACGACACCGCGATCGTGACGATCGTGCGCCAGCCCGAGACGCCCTACGACGGGCCGGTGCCGCTCACGGGCGTCATCGAGTTCGGGCACACGAACACGCCGACGGAGAAGAACGACACGCTCGCGCTGCTCGACCGCGCGCTCGCGGACGGGAGCATCTCGCGAGAGGACTACGAGAGCGTCGCGGCAGACACGCGGGCGCGCGAGGAGGAGACGGTGGCCGACCAGGAGATCGATCTCGTGCCGGGGCGCTATGACCTCAGCGGCTTCCTCACGTACTACGGGCTGATCCAGATTCCCGCGCAGGACAAGTGCAAGAGCATCCTCGGCGGCCTCAAGAAGGAGTGCGTCACGCTGCCTGCGCAGAACTTCACGTCGTGGACGTCGGGCGGCGTCGTGCTCACGGAGGACAGCGCGGTCGCGCTCGACGAGGGCTCGGTGTACTCGAACAGGACGCTCGTGCTCTATGTGCTCGAGCAGCAGATCCCGCAGAACTGGGCGCAGCTGCAGCAGTACCAGGACATCGAGGCGTACCAGACGTACGCGCGCAAGGCGATGGCGCAGCCGGCGT
>JAJPEB010000094.1 GCA_023252315.1 Candidatus Woesearchaeota archaeon
CGAGGCGCCGCGCACGCTGCCCGAGCGCTCGACGATCCGGAGGATGCCGTCTCCCCAGCGCGTCGGGATCGCGATGTCGGCGCTCCCTCGCGCGAGGCGAGCGCGCAGCGCATCGTCGCCCGCGTAGGCGCGTCCCGCTATCGGCCTGGGCGCGCATCGCTCGCGGTACAGCCCGACGATGCGATCCATTCCGTCACTGTCAAGGGAATACATAATGGGAAAGAGGTCCGCGCGTCCTTAAATGCCTTTCTGCGCGAGAGCCCCGCAAAGCTCTTTAACCCCTGGATAAGCGGGAACACATGCACGCCGTCGACATCTCGGGCCTCGGCAAGACGTTCGGCAGGGGCGCCGACCGCGTCGTCGCGCTCGACAACGTGAACCTGCGCATCGAGCGGGGCCAGATCTTCGGGCTGCTCGGCCCCAACGGCGCGGGCAAGACGACGCTCATCTCGATCCTCGCGGGCGCGACCTCGCACGACACGGGCGCCGCCACGATCCTCGGCCACGACCTCGCCAAGGAGGTCCGCGCGGTCCAGGCAGAGATCAACGTCGTGCGCGGCTTCAGCGGCGTGCTCGAGCGCGTGACCGCGCTCCAGCTCATGCGCTACTACGCGTTCCTCTACGGCGTGCCCAGGCCCGGGGAGCGCATCGAGCGCGTGCTGCGCAGGCTTGACCTCTGGGATCGCCGCGAGCAGCACGTGAGCTCGTTCAGCAGCGGGTGGCGCCAGCGATTCTTCCTCGCGAAGGCGCTCGTGAACGACCCGAAGCTGCTGCTTCTCGACGAGCCGACAGTGGGCCTCGACGTTGATGCGGCGATCTCCGTGCGCAGGCTCATCCGCGAGTTCAAGGAGGAGGGCCGCACGGTGCTCCTCACGACGCACTACATGCAGGAGGCGGACGAGCTGTGCGACAGCATCGCGCTCATCTCGCAGGGCAGGATCGTCGCACAGGGGACGTCGGCGCAGCTCAAGGCGCTCGTGCGCAAGGAGGAGTCCGTCGAGGTGCGCGGCGCGGTCACCGAGAGCACGGCGAAAGCGCTGCGCGCGCTCGAGGGCGTGCTCGGCGTGAGCGCGCACAACGCGGGCGCGCGCATCCTCGTCACGGGCAAGGACGCTATGCCGGGCATCCTCGGCGCGCTCGCGAAGGCCGGCGCGCGCGTCGAGCTCGTGCGCCTCGAGGAGCCGACGCTCGAGGACGTGTTCCTCAAGCTCACGTCGCAGGGCCTCGGCGCCGTCGCGGAGGAAGCCGATGAGTAGCGCACGCCGCGCGTGGTCGCAGGCGTACCGCGCGTTCATCCTCATCCGCGCGAACTCGTTCCGCCTGCTCGACGTGAGCGTGTGGCCGTTCGTACTGCTCATGAGCACGCTGCTCTTCGCGGGCTTCGTCACCGCGAGCGCGCAGGTCGTGGGCGTCGTCGTGCTCGGCGCGCTCGGCTGGCGCGTGCTCTACCACTTCCAGATGGAGCCCGTGCAGGGCATCATGGACGAGCACTGGGACCACTCGCTCGAGCACCTGATGATGAGCCCCGTGCGCGTGCGCGAGATCCTCTTCGGCGGCATGGTGTCCGCGCTCGCGAAGTCGCTCGTGGTAGGCGCGATGTTCCTCGCGGTCGGGCACTTCCTCTTCGGTCTCGCGATCCCCTCATGGCTCGCCCTGCTCCCTGCGCTGCTCGCGGTCATCGTGTGCGGCGTCATCCTCGCCCTCTTCAGCCTCGGGGTCGCGTTCCTCAAGGGCAACGAGTCGTACGGGTTCATCTGGGCGATCACGGACGTCGTCGCGGTCCTCAGCGGCGTCTTCTACCCGACGAGCGTCTTCCCGGGGCCGCTGCGCGCTGCGGTGCAGGCGCTCCCCACCACGCACGCGTTCGACATGCTCAAGTCGCTCGTCGGCGTCGGCAGCCCCGATCTTCCGCTCTTCGCCATCACGGCAGCGGCGTGGCTCGCGCTCGCGGCGCTCTTCTGCGGCTGGGCGTTTCGCCGCGCGAAGCGCCAGGGCAAGCTCGTGCGGATGAAGTGACGCTCCGGGATTTCCCGGAGAAAGCCTTATGAACCCGCATGCGGCACCGTGGCGCACATGAGCGGCGCATCGTCGGCACACCGTGTTTCTGCGCGTGCCTGCGCGCTGCCCATCGCGATCATCGTCCTTATCTGAAGGCCAGGCGCACGTATCGTGGCGCCTGGCCGCTTGTCGATGCTGGGAGAGCCATATGCGAAGCGGTCATGCAACGGGAGGAGGGGCGTTCGGGGAAGCGCTGCTGCTGCTCGCGCGCGAGCGGCTCACCGCGAAGCAGAGGAAAATCGTCATCTATCTTGAGGGGCGAGAGGAGCGCGCTCCCGCGACGCGCACGGTGCGCGAGCTGAGCGCCATCCTCGGCTGCTCGCGCTCGACGGTGTGGAACAGCCTCGCGAGCCTGCGCAGGGCGGGGCTGCTGAGGTATTCCTCGCGCGAGGGGAGGGGCGCGCCCGTCGCGCTGACGCCCGTGGGCGCCTACGTCGCGGCAGGGTGCGCGCAGCAGGATGATCGCGGAAAGATGGAGAGGGCGGAGAGGGTGATCGCATGGAGCACACGGGGATAGCGAGGATAACGCACGAGGAGTTCGTGAGGCTGCTCGAGGAAGGGATCGCGGAGCATCAGGAGCAGACGGGGACGTACCATCGGATGGACGTGCACTACATCGGAGGCCATCCGCTCGAGAGCTACGGGCAGTTCGCCCACGGGCACGAGGGGCTCGAGCATTACCGCGCCGGGCACGTGGTCGGCAGCGTCCCCTACGCGAGCGAGATCGGGCTGCCGTTCATCTGAGCGGGGTCACCTGCGCGCCCGCTTCCCGGCCCCGGGCCGCGCCTGGCGCCACAGCAGCTCGAAGAAGTTCCTGTAGCTGTCGGCGACCTGCGGGCTCCTGATGAGGATCGCGTGGTACGGCTCGTCCCAGACGAAGATCGCGACCTTGCCCCCGTACACCGCGGTCGCCGCGGGGAACGCGATGAACTCGGGCAGCGTGCGCAGCCGCATCAGCCTGCGCGCGGCGATCGGGCCCTTCGCGAGCGCGCGCACGCGCACGCCCGCGCGATCGAGCCTCGCGTTGAACTGCGGGAAGAAGTGCGGCAGCGCCCTCTCGATATGGCCCTCCTCCTCGAAGACGCAGTAGTCCTTCCCCTCGTCGAGGATGTCCTTGAGCACGGTCTTCATCCCCTCGCGCCCCTGGTAGACCTCGACGCCCGCCTCGCTGCGCGGCAGCTTCGCGTAGGACGCGAGCTCGGGCACGACCGCGCGCACCTCGTCCTCGCGCTCCCTGAGATAGTCGACGATGCGCTCGGGCGGCGCCGCGGAGAAGTACTTGCGGTTCTCGCGCACGACGTGCGAGGCGAGCCCCTTCGCGCGCAGCTTCTCGAGCGTGTCGTAGATGTTCGTGCGGTGCAGGCCCGTCGCCTTCGCGATCCCGCTCACGAGCGACGCCCCGCGCTTGAGCAGCGAGAGGTAGACCTCGATCTCGCCCCTCGAGAGCCCCGCGCGGGAGAGGATGCGCTTGTCCATGGAGGCATGGGGAGCCGCCAAGTACTTATGCATTGCTGTCTGGAAAGAGACTACAAAAGAAAATATGCGCTCTCTGCTCCCCTCATCGCATGGTCAAGATCAGACGCAAGAAAGATCCGCAGCTGGTCCTCGCGGGGCCGCTGCAACCGCTCCCGATCGACGACGGATTCGTCTACGCGATGCTGACGGTGTCCGGCGTGCCCCCGGGAAGGTACACGCACGAGGTCTCGCAGGAGCCTTCAGCGACCGAGAAATACGGGATCCCGTTCGGAAGGGACGTCATCTCCCTCTACGACGCGTCGCAGCTCCGCGACGCCGGCGTCATCGACCAGCTCGAGGCGTTCGGGTTCACGGAAGTCGGCGGGGAGATGGTGGAGCGCAAGAGACGCGAGCGGCGCGATGCGCGAGAGCGCCTCGAGGAGTCAGTGCGGTACCCTCCGGTGCGCGAGCCCGTGCGGCTCATCGGAGGCGCCGGAGACTACGATCTCGCGGAGCGGGTGCTCAAGAGGCATGGCGTCCCCGGCTATCTGGGCTCCGCATCCATCGTCACCCGCGACACGGGCTATCCGGCGAACACCACGGTCGATCTCTATCCCTCGAGAGGAGAGCGCGTGGCAGCCGCGGAGAGGGCGCTGCGCGGGCTCGGGTTCTACGACCCTACTCCATCTCGCTCGCGTCCGTGAAGAGCGCGGGCCCCGCGTCCTTCGCGTCGTCGTCGGGCAGCTCCTCGATGCCCGTCTCGACGAGGCGGAACCGGATGCTCCTGTCCTCTGGCAGCGAGCGGTGCTTGCGCAGGATCGTGATCCTGTTGCCGGACGAGAGCTTGCGCAGCTCGATCAGGCACTTGCTCGCGTAGCGCAGGATGTCGCCGCCCACGATCTTGACGTTGCCCTCGTTGTCGAGATCCGCGTAGACCTGGTTCGTGACGATGACGGGGATGTGCTGCTTGCGCGCGATCTCGGTGAGCATCGAGATCTGCAGGCCGAACTCGCGGTTCACGGAATAGACGTCGCGGTTCTTGCCGAGCTCGAGCCGGTAGAGCATCGCGGCCGAGTCGAGCACGATGAGCCCGATCTTCTTCGGGTCCACGATCGAGCGCAGCTTCTCGAACGCCTTCGCCTGCTCGTCGAAATCGACGGGCTTGAGGAAGATGATCTGGTTGAGCGCCTGCTTGTACTGCGGGCAGAGCTGCTCGAGGCGCGCGAGCGAGAAGTTGCCCTCGGTGTCGATGTAGACCACCTTCTGCTTGCGCGCGAGCACGGAGTTCACGATGCAGAGCATCACGAGCGTCGTCTTGCCCGCGCCGGGAGGGCCGTAGATCGTCGTGAGCGCATCGGTCTCGTAGCCGCCGTCGAGAAGCCAGTCCATGGCGGCGCTCCCGGACGAGATCTTGCGGTCCATGCCTCTTGAGGGCGCCGGGGACGTTTAACTAGCTTGCGATGGGACGATGAGCCGGAACATACCCCTTCGCCTGCGCCAGGGGGACGTCCGCGATGAGGATCCGCTCTCCCTCCCCTGCGGCCGCCACGATCCTCCCCTCGCTATCGAGAACCTTGCTCCTCCCTACTGGCTTGAGCAGCTTGCCTCTGTGACGATGCTCCCCGCCGCATGCGTCGGAGATCACGTACGGGATGTGATGGGTCCTCACCTCTTCGTCGGGACGGAAAAAGTAATTGTCGAGGCCCTGTTTCCCCTCCGGTTGGCTCCAGAGGGGGAATTCGCGATCGTAGACCCAATTGGCGGTGCATACCATCATCTGCGCTCCGTCGTCGACGAGCCTCTGCT
>JAJPEB010000095.1 GCA_023252315.1 Candidatus Woesearchaeota archaeon
CGCCCGCGCATGTCGCGGGAATGGACTGCACGCTGCTATAGCATGTTGTCTGGTTCGCGCCCGTGCCGTTGCCTGTCGTGTTGCCTGTGCCGTTGCCCGTCGTGTTGGGGAGCGCCTGGAGCGTGAGGCTCAGCGTCACGTTACCCGCGAGAGAGACGGTGGTCACGTTGCTCGTAAAGCCCGCCGCGCTGACGTTGACGAGATACGAGCCTGGCGGCAGCGACACCGACTTCGGCGTCGCGCCGAAGCTGGTGCCGTTGATCGAAAGCGCGCCAGAAGGCGAGCTGCTCACGGTGAGCGTGTAGTTGGCGACGCCGCCCGAGGTCGTGCCGTTCGTGGTGTTCGTCGTGCCGTTGCCGGGAACGCTCACGCAGATAGGGAAGCTCGGGCTCTTCGCGTAGCCGCCGCTGCCGATGCACGTGGCGCCGAGGCAGATCCTCGACACCAGAGTCCCGTTCTGCTGCTGCTTGTACATCTCGAAGTACTGCGCGGCGCTCGAGCTGGGCTTGTCGCAGGCCTGCACCCGCATGCTGTCCGAGCCGTTCGCGCACGTGATGGTCCTGCAGCCGCTCGAGATGTCAGAGACGACGATCCCGCCCGCGCATGCGACCGGCATGTCCTGGACCCTGGCGTAGCAGACCGTGGCGTTCGTGCCGTTGCCCGTGCCGGTCCCGTTCGTGCCGTTCACCTGCGTCGTGTTGGACTGGGGCGTGTCGAGCACGATGAGGGTCCACGAGGCGTTGATGGTGTTCTGCGTGCTGTTCACCCGCACGCTCACCGCGTAGGTCCCGTTGCTGCTGTAGTTGCCGAGGAATGTATAGGCGTTGGTGCCCGAGACGGGCGCCCCGTCGAGGAACCACGCCGGGGTCACCGCGAGCCCGCTCGGATTGCTCAGCGAGAAGCTGAACGTCTGGCTGGACGGCTCCGGGATCGTCACGCTCTGGGCGGGTGCCGTCGCCGAGAAGCTGATGTTCTGCGGCGCGGGGGGCGTCGCGTTGCCCGTGCAGATCGGGAAGGAGCCGCTGCGCAAGAAGCCCTCGTTCTGCATGCACAGCGTGCCGACGCAGATCCTGATCCCCGAGCCGTTCTGCTGCTGCTTGGAGAGCTCGAAGTACTGCGCATTGGTGTTGCCTGGCTTGTTGCATGCCTGCACCTTCAGCAGGCCCGTGCCGTTCGCGCACGTGATGGTGCGGCAGCCGCTCGAGACGTCAGAGACGATCGCGCCGCCCGTGCACGTCGCGGGCATCCCCACGACGCTCGCATAGCAGGCGCCCGTGCCGTTCGTGGCGTTCCCGGGCGCGGTCGAGTTCGAGGGCGTGAGCGCATAGCTTCGCGTGAGCGTCGCGCCCGAGCGGATGGGGACGAGCGTGCTCAGCTCATCGAACCCTGGCTTCCTGATGACGAGGTTGTAGATGCCCGGGACGATATTCGGGATCGTCGCGGCGCCGCCGGCGTCGGCGGTGCCTGCCTGCACCTCGTTGATGAAGAGGGAGGCGTCCCCTTCGGTCGCGAGGACGAGCGTGCCGTTGGGCGGGACCCCCGAAGGAGAGACCCACGTGCACGGCTCGTTGGGCACGCATCCCTCGAACGTGGGAACGTACGCGGGCCCGCTCGGGAACGTCTCGATGGGCATGTCCCACGCCGAGGACTTCCCCGTGTCGCTGTCCGTCACCCTGCAGGTGACGTCCCACCCGCTCCCTACGTGCGGGATCGTGACGTTCGCGATCCGCTGGTTGCTCAGCTCGGGAAGCGCGATCGTCCCCGCCCTGCTGCGCACGCCCCACGCGATGGCGAAATTCTTCACCCCGTCGGGCGGATCGCACTTCATGACGAGACTCGTGACGTTGGAGGAGAGGACGTAGATCGTGGGGACGTCGTGGTTGGGCTGCGTGCGCAGGTCGACGTGGATCTCGGACGCCATGTTCTGCTGGCCGGGAGGCGCGCTGAAGTTCTGCACCTCGCAGTAGATGTGGTACATGGCCTTCGTGTGGACGAGCTCCGTGAAGTTGGTCGGATTGAGCACCCACGTGATGTTGGAGGAGCACGCGGTGAAGCTCGGATCGCAGTCGGAGTAGCGGTACTGCAGCGAGCTGAGGTTGTAGCCCGGGGGGACGGGATCGATGCCCCATGCCCTGCGCGGGTTCACCTGGCTCCCTGCGCTCGCATTGGGCACCTGGCAGCTCACGTTATAGGTGTACGTGGCGGGATCGTAGCCCGTGATCCGCACCTTCATCGCAGGGGTGTCCGGGGTGATGTCCGCGTGGGCGGGCATAGCGTGCGCGAGCAGGAGCGCGGACAGCGCGAAGATGAAGATGAGAGTCCTTGCCGAAATGTCCTTGATGCGCATATGTGCCCCCCGAAACGCCCCCGGGAGCGCAGTGCCGCTTATAAATATACTGCTCAGCAGTGGTGATTCATAGTGACCGGACCTCGTGCCGTGCGATGCCCGCAGCCATGCGCGCAGGCGCAGAAAATTAATAAGGAGCCGTGGGGAACCCGCGCCAGTGAGAGCAGCGCAGGGCCTTTTCCTCAATACGCTCGTCTGGGCGTCGCTCCTTCCCCTCCTCGTGCCGGGGCTCGCGTGCGCGCATCCGAGCGCGCAGGGCACCGCGGGCGAGCTCTCTTTCGAGGGCAGCCTGCCTGTCGAGTACGCGCCCGCACGCATGCAGCTGCTGTTCCTCAAATCCACGACAGGATATCCGCTCAGGCTCGAGGTCTCCCACGAGAGGATCCTCCACCTGTTCATCGTGGGGGAGGACCTCGACGCGTTCGCGCACCTCCATCCCGAGGACTTCCCGGACGGCATGGGCGAGAGCGCCGCAGGGACGTACAAGTTCGCCTACGCGTTCCCGGGGGCTGGGCGCTACGCGCTCGTCGCCGATTACACCATCGGCGGCGTCGAGGCGCTCGAGGCGGTGAACATCAGCGTCGCGGGCACGCATCCGCTGCGCGAGCCGGTGCGCGACCTGCGCCGGACGAAGCGGTTCGGGGCGTACTCGGTGAGCATCGCGGCCCCGACGGTCATCGAGGCGGGAACGCCGGCGCAGATCGACTACCATATCGAGCGGGAAGGCGTCCCGGTCACGGACCTGCAGATGTACCTGGGAGCGGAGATGCACGTCTTCATCGCGGACGAGAACCTCACCGACTTCGGCCACACGCATCCCTATGTCCCAGGCCACGGGCTCCATGCGGGCAACATGACGCAGCGCTACATCGGGCCGACCGTGCCCGTGCGGTACACGTTCCGCAACCCCGGGACCTACGCGCTCTTCGCGCAGTTCCGTGAGAGCGGGCAGGTGACGACGACGAAGTTCCTCGTCGAGGTCGCACCCGAGCGACCCGCTGCGAGCGGCGGGCTGCGCGTCGCGGTGGCCTGCGCGGGGGCCGTCCTGCTCTGCGCGCTCGGGTACGCGCTCTCGAGGCGCAGGAAAGGAAGGGGGACGCAGGCGGCGGGGCCAGCCGTCTCGCCTCCCCAGAATCATTAAATACGCTGCGGCCCCCTCGCCCGCCATGCAGAAGATCACCCCGTTCCTCTGGTTCGACGCCGACGCGGAGCAGGCGGCGAAATTCTACGTCTCGCTCTTCAAGGGATCGAAGATCACGGCGAAGACGCTCTATGGCGCGGCAGGCCCGATGCCCAAGGGCACGGTCATGACCGTCGCCTTCGAGCTCGCGGGCCAGGGGTTCACGGCGCTCAACGGCGGCCGCGTCTTCGCGTTCACGCCCGCGATATCGTTCTTCGTGGGCTGCGAGACCAAGGCCGAGCTCGACGCGCTGTGGAAGAAGCTCATCGACGGGGGCAGCGCGCTCATGGAGCTCGGCGCGTACCCCTTCGCCGAGCGCTATGGGTGGGTGCAGGACAGGTACGGCCTCTCGTGGCAGCTCATCCTCGGCAAGCGATCGCAGAAGATCACGCCGTGCCTCATGTTCGTGGGCGCGCAGACGGGCAAGGCAGGAGAGGCGATGGAGCGCTACACGTCGCTCTTCAAGGACTCGAGGATCGTGCAGGTCGAGCGCTACACGAAGGCTGAGGCGAAGAGCGGCGGCACGGAGGGCGGCATCAAGCACGCGGTGTTCGCGCTCGCGGGCCAGCAGTTCATCGCGATGGACGGCGGCGTCGCGCACAGGTTCGCCTTCAACGAGGCGGTCTCGCTCGTCGTCAACTGCGAGACGCAGGGGGAGATCGACGCCCTGTGGAAGAGGCTCACCGCGAAGGGCGGCGAGGAGGGCGAGTGCGGCTGGCTCAAGGACGCGTACGGCGTCTCGTGGCAGGTCGTGCCTGCGACGCTCCCGGCGCTGCTCGACGCCAAGGAGCCCGCGCGCGCGGACCGCGTCATCCGGGCCATCATGGGGATGCGCAAGCTCGACATCGCGGCGCTCGAGCGGGCGTACGGGAAGAAGTGACCGAGAGTGAGCGCTCACTACGGACTGCTGCGGAAGTCGACCGCTCCGCTGGGAAACGCTGCGTTTCCCGGTCCCGGAAACTCCGAGTCTCCGAGCGAATCGGGCATTCTCCTGCGGGATTCCAAGGCAGCGGCAGAACGAGTAGGCAAATCTTTGTAGATACCGCGATCTCGTGTTCCGACACATTTATAGGCACCTGATGCTACGCCCATCGCATGAAGAAGATGAACCCCGTGATCCATTTCGAGATGCCCGCCGACGACAGGAAGCGCATGGCGAGATTCTACACGAAGGCGTTCGGCTGGGAGGCGAAGGACCTCGGGCCCAAGATGGGCAACTACGTCACGGTCATGACCACGCAGTCCGACAGGAAGGGGCCCAAGAAGCCCGGCGCGATCAACGGCGGCTTCTTCCAGAGGACGGACGACATGCCGATGCAATACCCTTCGGTCGTCATCTCGGTCGAGGATATCGACGCGCATGTGAAGAAGGTGAAGGCGGCCGGCGGCACGGTCCTCGGCAGGCCCATGGACATCCCGGGCGTGGGCGCGTACGTCTCGTTCGTCGACACCGAGGGCAACCGCGCGAGCATGCTCGAGCCGATCATGCACACGAGGGCGACGCCTGCGAAGGCAGCGCCCAAGGCGCGCGCGAAGGGGAAGTAGCCAGGCGCTGCACTGGCCACATGACTGCAACCGTTTTATACCCATCCCCTTCCCTGATCCCATGGCAACCGCATTCGAGAGCCGAGTCTACGACATCGTGAAGAGAGTGCCCGCAGGCAAGGTCACCACCTATGCTGCGGTAGGCCGCGCGCTCGGCACGAGAGGCTATCGCGCGATCGGCGCCGCGCTCAGCCGCAACCCCTCGCATCTCGAGACGCCATGCCACCGCGTCGTC
>JAJPEB010000096.1 GCA_023252315.1 Candidatus Woesearchaeota archaeon
TATAAGGGTTGCGCAGCCGCCCGTCGCCGCAAGGATTCGGGATCGCGCGCACGCAGGCATTTAAGCCGCGCCGCACGCGCACGGGAGATGGAAGGGAAGGCGGGGAAACGGCTCATCATCGCTGCGGCGATCGTCATGCTTGTTCTGCTCCTCGCCCTCCTCCTCTTCCTCGCCCTGCGCCCGCACCCGCGCGCCGCCGCGTTCACCGTGGCGAGCTGGAACCTGCAGGTGTTCGGCGACAAGAAGGCGGGCGACCCCGCGCTCATGCGCCGCTACGCGGACAAGATCCGGCCCTACGACGCCGTCTTCGTCGAGGAGATCCGCGACGCGGACGCGAGCGGGTTCTTCGCGCTGTGCGCGCTCGTCGGCAACCGCACGTGCGCGGTCTCGAGCAGGGCCGGGCGCAGCGCGTCGAAGGAGCAGTACGGCGTCATCCTCGACGGCAACGTCACGCTGCTCGCGACGAAGGACTACAATCCCGCGTACGCGGCGCGGTTCGAGCGCCCGCCATGGCGCGTGCGGCTCTCGGCGAACGGGACGGACCTCACCGTCTACGTGATCCACACGAAGCCCGACGACACCGCGAACGAGATCTCCGCGCTCGAGGATCTCGTGCGCGAGGAGAGCGAGCCCCGCGAGAATGTCGTCGTGCTCGGCGATCTCAACGCGGACTGCGAGTACTACGACGAGAAGCGCACCGCGATGTTCGGCGGCTGGACCTGGGCCATCGGCAACGGCGACGACACGAACGTCGCGAAGAGCAGCTGCGCGTTCGACCGCATCATGCTCGACGCCGACGCCGCGCGCTCGTACGTGGCGAGCGGCGTCGACAGCGAGGGCATCGCGCTGCCGCTCTCGGACCACTATCTCGTGTGGGCCTCGTTCTCGGGGTCTTGAGGCAGGCCGCGGCTTGCCCTCTGCAGGACCTGGCGCAGCGCCTCCCCCTCGCACTGCCTTGCGGACTCTCCTGCGCTGCTCGGGGACACGCGGCCTCTGCATCTGCACGAGCTTCATGCGGAGCAACATACGGACGAAAGAGAGGGCATCGCCCTATCGCCGCTCCCGGCCATCCTCGAGCAGCCGCTGCGCGCTGCGCGCGAGAAGTACGTCTGCGGCTGGCGCTGCGCGATGCGATCGAGCGTCGCGCGCACGGGGTCGCGCCCCTCCTCGACGAGAGGTATCCCGTTCCTGCGCGCGTACGCGAGGAGCTCGCGCTCGGGGATGCTGCGCAGCAGCACGAAACCCGCCGGAGGCTGCGTGCCCTCGAGGAACGACGCGAGGAACGTGCCCGCGTAGCGCTCGAGGCTCATGAGCGCGACGGGCTCGCCCGCGGCACCGACCGCGATGTGCGGCGCATGGCGCTCGAGGAGCCTGCGCGCGATCTCCATTTGCATCGCGTTGCCGCGCAGCGCGATGCGCGCGGGCAGCGCCTTCGCCTCGTCGCGGAAGCGGCGCGCGAGGTCGACCGTGACCTCCTCCTTGGGCTCGAGGCGCATGGCGCGCGGGTGCGGGCGCGGCGCTTTTCAGCGTTGCGGCGGTCGCGTCTTCGTCAAGCCGTGGTGACGAAATCCCCGAACTTTGTAACCATTCCATAATGGTGTCAATTGGAAAACCTTAAATAATTGCGTCTCCGCTCGACAGCTACCTGGAACCCCTCACGGGGATGAAGGGTAGAAACTCACCTCTTTTCCCGGGAAGGTGCCCCGTCCGGCGGTCTCCGTCGGACGGGCCCTTTCAGGGCCTTTCGCGAGCGAAAGAGCCGACACACGACAGGACCACCTCCCTTCCCCCCAGTCTCCTGTACGTCTCGGGGACCTGCGGCACGATTGCGAGTTCCGCGCGCCTACTTATCTCGAGAAACTGTCCCGCCGTTCGCCCGCGTCATCGCTTCTTGCGCGGCGGCGTCCTGGACGCGGGCCTGCTCGCATGCCGCAAGACGAAGAACGCGACGCTCGCGCCGAAGAGCGAGCCGAGCAGGAACAGCTCGACGCCCTCGAGGACCGCGGGCGAGAGGCGGTAGCCCGTGCGCTGCGGGAAGTAGAGGTCGAGGTTCGAGAGCTCGAGCGAGTACTCCGAGAACGTGAGCGCGCTGAGCGGCTGCTGCGCCGAGAGGTCCTGCGCGTACTGCGCGTAGCTGTAGCCGAGCAGCGGGAAGAAGCCCTTGCGCGCCTGCTTGCGGATCACGATGTCGCCCGCGTGCAGCTTCTCCTGCAGCAGCCCCGCGATGTTCGACTCGTCGATGAAGAGCGCGCTCGAGACGAGGTTCGCCTGCGCCTTCGCCTTGCTCGCGATGAAGATGCACAGCACCGGCTCCGTGTCGCTCAGGCGGTACGCGTCCGCGAGCGTGTCGCGAGGCGTCGCCGCGAGCGCGTCGGAGTAGAGGCCGACGTAGCTGATGCGCTCCTCAGCCTCGCCGATCTTCGCGAGGCACGCGCGGCGCAGGTACGCGGGGTCGAGCTCCACCTGCTTGCCGGGGATCCCGAAGAACACGCTCCAGCTCGTGGCGCTGGTCAGGCGCTCCTGCGCGTACGCGAGGCCCGAGGGATCGGGCGAGACGGGGTCGGATTTCGCGAGCAGCTGCTGCGCCTCGATGAGGCGCTCCATGACGATCGCGTACGTCTCGAGGTCCGTGATCGTGCTCACGTTGCGCGCGCGCACGTCCTTCTCGAGCGAGCGCGACTGCGCGAGCAGCTGCGTGCGCGCGAGGCGTAGCTGCGCCTGCGTGGAATTGCCCAGCAGGAGCGTGTTGAGCTCGATGTTGCTGCTAAAGCACATGCTTGCGCGCGAGTAGTCGCGCGAGGAGGGGATCGCGGCGATGCGCGACGTGTAGTTGCTCGTGTCGTTGTACGCGAGGCCGCGCGCCTCGGCCTGCGAGCGCAGCAGCGCCGTGCGCGCGCAGATGTCCTGCGCGATCTCGCGCATCTTCTGCGCGTACTCGGGAGGCTCCTGCACGGGCGGGAGGTCGCGCGTGTAGTTCTTGCCCGTCACCGCGGCGAGCGCGTCTTCGAGCGTGCCGACGAGGGACACGCGCATCCCGCCGTCGGAGAGCGAGGCCACATCGCCGCTCTCGGGCGGGATGTCCGCGAGCGGCGCGCCGCTCCCGGTCGCGTTGGGCCGCGTCACGTTCGCGACGCTCGAGAGCGCGGGGATGAGCACGCGCGTGATGCCGACCGCCTTCGCGCCCGCGACCTTCTGAGGGATGCCGCCTACGGGGCCGATGATGCCGCCGCTGTTGATCGTGCCCGTGATCGCGGTCTTCGCATCGACCTTCTGCCCGTCGAGCACCGCGACCGTGAGCACCGAGATCGCGGCTCCCGCGCTCGGGCCGCCCACGATCGCGCTGTTCGCGCGGATCGTGTAGAAGAAGTCGTACTGCGCGCAGTCCTCCTGGAGGAAGTCGCACGCGATCTGGTTCGCGTAGCGCACGCTGCCCTGCGTGTCGAGGCGCGTGAGCGGGAAGCTGTCGATGAAGATCGCGCCGCTGCCGGGGCGCACCTGCAGGTAGAGGTCCGCGGTGCCGCCGCCGAGCTCCGTGTCGTTGGGGCCCTCGGCGACCGTGAGCAGCACGATGTGCCCCTCCCCCGCCTTCGCGAGCGCGGCGTGCGCGCACAGCACGCATAGCGCGAGCAGCGCGAGGGCCAGCAGCGGCGCGCGCGGCCCGTGCGCGGGAGAGACGCGGGAAGATATGCCGGAAGGCGCGCGCATGTCAGCTCCCCCCCTTGTTGCGCCCGCGCGCCTCGACGCTGCGCAGGCGCTCGAGCACGTCGGGCGCGCCGCCGCGCGCGAGATAGCCCTCCCGGAACGCCGCGAACGCAGCGCGCTCGATCGCGGGGTGCCCGCTGCGCAGCGACTGGCGGAAGAGATGCACGTCCACGGCCTTGTCCTCGACCCTTCGCGACACGAAGCCGAGGCCGAAGTCGATGAGGACCGCCTCGCCCCGCGAGACGATGACGTTGCTCGTCGTGAGATCCGCGTGGATGATGTCGCGCGCGTGCAGGCGCGCGAGCGCGTCGCCGACGAGGCGCGCGAGCGCGGGATCCTCGCCGAGCGCGTCCTTGAGCGGCGTGCCCGCGATCTCGCGGACGCGGATCGTCGTCGCGTCGACCGCCTCGACATCGGGCACGCTCGCCCCCGCGGCCCTCGCCTTCCCGAGCAGGCGCGCCTCGGCCTTCGTCCTCGCCTCGCGCAGCAGGGCGTCGAGCGCGGGATGCCTGTAGCCCTTGCGCACGCGCTCCTTGCGCAGCCATGCGCCCTCGCGCACGACGACCGCCTCCGCCCCTCTCGCGACGATGTCCACGGGCAGGATGTGCGGACCTGCGTTTTTATGTGTTTGGTGTGGTGCGCAGCGCGACCAGGCACGCAAGGATTTTTAAATCACCGCCGCTCTCGGCCCGCAAGCCGCGTGAGGCGCATCATGAGGAACGTCACCCCGCACCCGCTCAACCTGCTCGGCATCGCGATCTCCGTGCTCTGCCTCATCGCCGGCGGCTACCTTCTCTACTCGGACTGGCACACGCTGCTCCAGTTCCTCAAGCTCTTCCTCGGCTTCTTCCTGCTCATCCTCGGGCTCGGGATCCTCGGGGCGAATCTGCGGATGCGGTGATCTCTTCCCCTCGCACCAGCACCATTGTCACGCATGCACTTCGTCACGCACTCATCCCATAAATTTGCTACTTTGAAATGATAATTATTAAATAAACGGGTTCCTCTCCCCGCCCGATGGTCCGACGCCTTAGCGGCGACCCCGTCATCGATCCTGAGCGCATCGAAGAGTTCTTCAGGGAGAACGATATAGACTACATCACATCGCTTCTCATCGAGCCCGAGTGGCAGCGCAAACTCATGCAGGAAGGAGCTTCACGCATCATCCCGTTCGGGCTCGCGCCAGTGTACGAGAGCAACCCGCATATCGATCCCTTCACAGGTGACAGGAGGAGGATGCCGAGGCTGTCCCTCGGATATCTCGGGGGGGAGATAGGCTACGGATGCTTCGCGCAGGAGCGGATCGCGAAAAACGCTCCGGTGAGAGAATTCGCGGGGACGCTGCGCAGCGCAGGTTGCCTCGAAAGCGACAGCTATTGCCTCTGCCTGGGCACGCGCCAAGACTACGGGGTATTCATCAGCATGATGGCGGATGCGCTCGATCGGGGGAACGAGTCGCGGTTCGTGAACCACGCCTCGCCATACGATATCTTCCAGTTCCCCGACGGATCGCACGGCTCGGGCGCGAACCTCGCGACGAGGCTCCACTCGTTCGACGGCTACC
>JAJPEB010000097.1 GCA_023252315.1 Candidatus Woesearchaeota archaeon
CCGGTCTTCGCGCTGGGCCACGCGCCAGGCGATGTTGAGAAACCGCGGGTCGCCGTTCTGCTCGCGGATGGTCTGTTCGGTGATGGTGGTCACGAGGTCGCCGCCGCCGGTCGCGGTGCGTCGGGCGGTGCGCTCAGCCCTGCTGGGAGGGCAACTCGAGCCCGTTGCCGTACCTGTCGCCACGCGCGTTGAACGTGGGCGTCACGGACTGCGCCTCGATGAGCTTCCCGTCGGGCCCTCGCACCTCCTTCTGGAGCGGGATCCCGTAGAGGGCGTTGACGCTGAGCGTCGTGGTCTCGCCATTGGGGTCGCGGAACACGTAATCGTCGACGCTGAAGCGCTTCCCCTCGAGCACGAGCGTGCGGTTCGCCTGCACGGAGGACGGCTTCCTCCCCTCGCGCTCCTTGATCCAGTCGAGCGGGCCCGCGGGAGGCGCGAAATGGGTATCGTAGCGGATGACGGGGTTGCGGTTGGGGTAGTCGGGGATGCAGTTCTTGATTGCATAATCGATGCCGCGCACGTAGCAGCCGTCCGTCTTCTTGGTCGAGAGGTTCGTATCGAGGTAGTTGATGAGCGGGAACGACCTGTCCTCGACCGCGTTGATGAGGTCCTGGTCGTCGCTCTGGTACTGGTACTGCGAGCGGCTCACGTTCCCGTTGCGCGCCCACAGGAGCCACTGCGCGGAGATGTAGCGCACCCGGTCCTGCTCGGCCCACACCCAGAGCTTGCCGTAGTCGTCGCTCTGGATGAAATAGCTGAAGCTCGAGGTGGAGTTCCACACGCGCCCTACGGAGAGCGGGGCCGGCCCCGTCGGAACGGGAGCCTTGGGCGGCTGCGCGCTCGCGTTGCCCGCGGCCGTCTCGTTGCCCGAGAAGGGCTGGCCTGGCGCGGTGATGTTGCCTGCCCTCGTGGAATTGGAGGAGGAGTTGCCCGACGCGTTGAGGTGCTGCGCGGGCGGCACGACGCCGGGCTGCGCGCTATCGCATACGCCATCGCCGTTCACGTCGGCGCAGCACCCGAGGTCGGCCATGATCTGGCCCTGGGGGCACGCCACGGGGGCGCGCGCGCAGGCTGCGAGGACGAAGGCGAGCGCGAGGAAGAGGACGGCCGTTCTCATGCGATGGCGTGGGAATGGAATGCGGCTATAAAGCTTTACCTGCGGCGGCGCTATGCCCTATTTAAGGGGTTTTTCATGTTTCCGGAGGTCGAATTCGCCCATGGTGGAACAAAATGCTCTGTGCTGATGGGCTTTGTGCGCGCATGATGCATATGCTGTTTTCCTCCGCGTTCGTAGACGGGAGCGGGGATCTTTCGCCCTGCGCAGAAAGACTTAAATGAACAGGCAGCTTCCCGCTCCTTGAAATCACCTTTTTGTCATCACAGAGGAGGAGTCACAATGGGAAGATTCGGCAACGTGGTTCGTACAACGATCGCAGCAGGCGCCATGGCGCTCGCGATGGGCGCGGCGCCCGCCCCTGCGGCGGCAGACCAGACCATGGATCGCCTCGTGCAGATCCAGCGCGGCGAGGGCCAGAAGCGCGGCCCCGAGTGCCTCCCGGACAAGCCGGCGGACGGCTCGCAGATGCGCCGCTGGACGACGGAGATGTACCTCGCTCCTGCTCCTGCCGATGACTGCGGCACGAAGGTGATGGGCGCGGTCTGCACCGAGCCCGACCCGACGGCGGACCCGCTCTGGCGCAGGCCCTCCTGCCTTGAGGAGAAGGTCCAGCTCAAGGGCAGGGACACCGTGGTCTTCCTGCGCAACGATGCGCGCACGATCCCCGTCGAGAACGCGAACAACGGCATGTATCTCGCATTCAGCACGACCGGGCAGCCCGAGATGCGCAACGCGGCCCTTCCTCCGTGGAATTTTGTGAAGCTCAACAATGAGACTGGCACGGCTCCGCTCGGCAACACCGCGGACAACTATCGTCTCAAGCTCTCTGCCCGCGCAGGCCAGCAGGGCAACGGCGCAGGAATCAAGGCGCAGACGATCGACAATCTCACGACGCGCTTCTACACGGGCCCTGGCGGTGTCACGAGCGTGGTCAACGCGCAGGTCGTGGACGGATGCCCGGTCGGCGGAAGCTACAGCCTCAGGGTGACGGGCGACGCGGCGGTCCCGATGTCGCTCGCTGTGCTTGACCAGGCGACTGGCCAGACGCAGAAGATCGTGGTCAACAAGGGATCCGTCAATGGCAACTACAAGCTCAACGCGCCCTGCGCGGCGGCGACGCCGACACAGGTGCCCTACGCCACGTCGCTCGATTCGTTCGCGGCGAGCGCGACGGACCTCGGCCTGTCCTTCAACGGTCAGTGCGCGTGCCCCGCAGGTGACACGGTCTGCGAGACGGATGTCAAGCTCCTCTACGATGGGGCGATGGGCATCGGGCGCAACCCGATCGTGGCGATCCAGCCGGCATCGTGCAGCGGCATTGCGGTTCCTGCAGGAAGCAGCTCCCGCACGTACGCACTCACGGGTTATCTCGTCGATGGCGACGGGACTCCGTGTGGCACCGGGCTTGGCGGCGCGCGTAAGATCGGCACCGCGATGATCGATCTCGGCCAGGGCGACGTCGCTCCTATGCGCGTGGTCGCATCGAGCGGTTCGGGCATGGAGATCGGGCTTGGCGGCTACGATCCTGCGACCGGCAGCCCGAAGACGGACTTCAAGGTGGACTTGGGGACGCTCGGCTCGAGCTCGGGAGTGTACATGCCCAAGGTCAAGGACGTGGTAGCTTGCGCGACGTACGAGCGCGCCAAGTTCTGCCCGCCCCAGTAGGCGCGCAATTCTTTCCTTCTCCTTTTCTTTCTCTCTTCTTCTCTCTCCTTATCCTCGACTGCTCTGGAATGGAACCTAAGAGGCGCTCCAAGAAAGCACACTCCGTTCTCTGCGCAACGACGAATGGACAAGGCGCAGCGCTCCCGCTACGCTCCAGGATCCGATGCTGAACGGACACTGCTGAGAAAGGCCTATTGGCCTATTTCTTCGCGTGCATGCTCGCGCGCTTGACGAGCTCCGACGAGCTGCTCACCTTGCCGCCGTGGCCTACGTTGAACACGAGCTTGATGCCCATGCGCTTCGCGACCTCGTACTCTGGCGTCGGGATGTCCGTGTCGTCGGGCTTGCGGTCGCCCCCGTTCGCGAACACGTCGGGCGCGAGGCGCTCGAGCTCTGCCGCGACGGACATGTCTGTGGGCTTCTCGGGATGCCCCGTGATGATGACCTCGTCGACGCAGCGCAGCGCCCGCAGGACCTCGGCGCGCTCCTCTTGCGGCATGAAGACGAACCCCTTCTTCGCGCGCAGCCAGTTGTCGTTGTTCGCGATGACGACGAGCCTGTCGCCGAGCTTGCGCGCCTCCTCGAACATGCGGATGTGGCCCACATGCACGGGGTCGAACCCGCCGCTCACCGCAACGACCGTCTGCTTCACGCTGCGGGGGGAGGGAGAGGTGGTATTTAAACATTTCTTTTGCACCTACTCAGGAGTAGTTGTTTTGTTGCCTCTTTCCAGGAGACCCATTTCGGTGCGGGGCGCGGGACCTCCGGCTTTGTCGTCGTAGGCGTCTTGAAGCGGGGCGCGGCGACGCACGCATGGAACGCCATGGGAGAGCATCGGGATCCGGGCATGCGCGGGAGGCGTCGTCCGGAGGGGGGAGTGATCGCGAAACTTTTATATACTGGTATCAGAGAAAAGTATACCAGCATAGTAACAACGGCAGCAAAGGAACAGTGGTGCGTCGGCGTCAGTGGAAGCGCCGGCAGAGTGACGTGGCAAACAGGACCTGTGGAATCGTACTCGTACTCGTGCTCGTATTGTGCGTCTCCTTCGCGGCGGCGGCCCCCATCGACCCCTCGAGCGCGGGATTCGGGGGCCAGACCCGCAGCCAGAACTACGACGCGCTCCTCGACTCTCTCTACGCGAACGGCAACGCCACGACCGCGATAGGCGACAAGCTCTGGGTGCCGTGGTTCTCGACGAGCAGCTCGTGCCAGGCCGCGAACCTGCAGCAGGGCGGCAACTGCAACAGCGGGCAGACGATCGACTTCTCCCACAACTGCATGGTGACTGACGAGTTCAGCCAGGTGGGCGTCCTCGTCTCGATGGGCAAGAACCAGACGCGCATGGACCAGTTCTACAACACCGTCGTCGCGACGGCGAGCACGCACGGCGCGATCCCCGCGTGGCGCATCTACCGCGACGGCGACACGATCCAGCAGTGCCGCTCGGGCATCAACGGGAACTGCGACACCGCGTCCGACGCGACCGCGAGGATCCTGATCTCCCTCTACACCGCGGGCGCGAACGGCGCGTTCGACTCGGGCGCGCGGCAGCGCTACCTCTCGCTCGCGGGCACGATCTCGTCGGACTTCCTCAAGTACGAGGTCGAGCAGACCTGCAGGCCGAGCAGCCTCGGCTATGGCCCCATCTGCTTCTGGCTCGCGGCAGGCAGCAACGCGAAGAGCGGCGGCCTCGCGAGCACGGACTTCGGCTACACCGGCTATTATCCCGACGCCATCATCGCGATGCTCCAGGCGTGCTCCGCGAGCGGGAACTCCACCTACTGCGCCGCGGCGGGCAACTTCACCCTCAACTACCTCCAGGCGGCGAGATGGGACGGCCATACGTTCACGGCGCCGCCTGGCAGGAGCTTCAAGTGGACAAACCTCACGGGCACGCCCGTCGCCGAGTGCACGAACGCCTGCTCTCCCGTGCAGTGGGACGGCGCGGACGCGCCCCGCGCGCTCGGCATGTGCCAGGCGGACTACTACTCGGGCCTCGTCGGCGTCACCCTGCCGGGGCTCCAGGCGTACTGCGACGCGTGGGGGACGGCGTTCATGAGCGTCGCGACGAGCGTCTCCATCCAGTACACGCCCGCGGGCGTCGGCGCGAATCCCCAGTCCGGCTACTTCGCGCAGGGCCTCGAGGCGCTCGCCCAGCTCGGCATGCGCAGCGGCGCGCTCTTCCAGGCGACGCTCGCGAGCGCCCTCTCGCACTACAGCACGTCCTCGAGGACATGGGACAGCAGCGCGTGCTTCGGCGTGTACACGCAGGCGTTCCCGGTGCGCGCGCTCGGCGTGGGCATCGGGCGCGACGAGGCGAGCTTCTCGCAGGTCTCGCTCCCCTCGCAGCCTCCGGTCAGCGCGCCCTCGAGCGACCCGAACTCCTCGGGCTCCTCCAACTCGTCGAACGCCTCCTCCCCGAGCGTGGCGCAGAACATCACCATCTCGGGCGTCGCCCCCGCGGGG
>JAJPEB010000098.1 GCA_023252315.1 Candidatus Woesearchaeota archaeon
GTTCTGGCGCAACGGACTGGGCCCGATCGTCAAGCGCGCAGCGTCGCATGGGCGCGGGGCGCCCGCGATCTCGTACCTTCTCGAGAATCTCTCCGGATGGGGCGTGCGCGAGCGCGCGGTCGCCGAGGAGGAGAAGCGCATGTACAGGGGATGGGTCTCGACAGCGACCGCGCAGATGTGCAGGTGAATGCGGAGAGAGAAGAAAAGAGGAGCCCGGTGCATCTTCGTATTCGGGGGTGGGGGTGTGAGAGAGAACGCACCGGGACTCTCCTTTCAGCGTGAGGGGGGAAAGCGGGAAAAGAAAAGAGGAGCCCTGGCGCATCTTCGTATTTGGGTGGGGAGGGAGGGTGTGTGAGAGAACACACCAGGGCTCTCCTTTCAGCGTGATGTCGTGCGTCGCGCGCGGTCGCGCTACTTCTTCTTGAACTGGAGGTCGCGAGGCGGCCTCGCGCGCTCCTGGCTCCACATGAGCCCGATCTTCATCATGTTCTTGCTGAACTTGTCGCTCACCTTGTACGTCTTCTTGTACAGGTCGTAGTCGATGAGGCCCATCGTCTTCATGGGCGTGAGGATGCGGTCGTAGAACTGCCGCTTGTTGTAGCTGAGCTTGACCTCCTTCTTCGTCGGGAGCGCCTTCACGGGCAGCGTGGGCTCCGCGCTCATGGTGATGGTCGTGCCCTCGTGCAGCGCGGTCGCGAACATGGACATCTCGGTCTTGCCCATCTCTCCGCCGATGCGCTTCATCTCCTCGACGAGCATGCGCGCGACGATGACCTGCTGCTCGGTCGCGAAGACGATCTCGAAGACGTCTTCCGGCATGTTGAACTGATCGAACAGGATGACCATGGGGACACGGTGGGAAATGCAGTACTGACGCAATTGGCGCACTGGTATATAAATATTGCGTTTTAGTATACTAATTTGTATATCAGAATGCCTTTCTTTCCAGAAAATAAGGATATTCGTCAGGAGAAAAAGAAGGATATTTAAGCGGCGCGCCCTCAAATCGTGTCGTGGAGCTGCGCAGGAGGCTGTACGCGAGGGGAAGCTCGCACGAGACGACGATCCCCAAGCCGCTCCTCTTCGCGCTCGACCCTGCGAAGAAGCACGACGTCGTCTTCGCTTACGACGCGCAGCGCCGGGAGTGGACGATCCGCATCGAGGAGCGGGCCTGACTACTTCTGCACGTAGATGATCCCGCTTGCCTTCAGGTAGTTCTGCTGGCCAGCGAACCCGGGCACGGGAATGGGCGTCGCGTAGTCTGCAGGCAGCACGGTCCTCATCTCCGCCGCGACGTACCCGTCGATGGTGCGCGAGAGATGGCCGCGCGCGTGGGCGGCCGCGATCTCCTGATCCATCGTCCGCACTTCCGTTGCGCCCCTGCGCACGATCCTGCCTTCGCGCAGCCCCACGGTCGCGGCGCCGGCCTCGTCCTGCCCGAGCTGCGTGTAGTTGAGCACAAGGTTGAACGGGTGGGCGACGAGCGACGAGGGGCCGAACGGCATCTGGACCTGCACGCCGGGGCTCACGGTAAGCTCGTAGCGCGGCGCGCGCGGGGATTGCGGGGCGGGCGTGGGCGCATCGATGCCTTCGGGAATGCGGTAGTTGGATTGGGTCATGTCGCACCTCGTGTTGTCACTTTAAAGTGGCATGAAGTATTAATGGCTTTTCAGAATTTTTCGCGTGAATTGCGATGAAAATAAATAGAAGACGCGTAAAATACGCGCCGATGAGAGCAGAGAAGGTCGATACGCCGGAGAGCAAGGAGACGATGCTCGACTACGGGTCGCCCTCCAAGTTCGACGAGCACGACAAACGCCTGCTCGAGGCGCTCGATGCGAACGCGCGCACATCGCTCGCGGAGCTCTCGAAGAAGGCGGGGCTCTCGCGCGACGCGGTGCGCAACCGCATCCAGAAGCTCGTAGGCGCAGGCGTTATCTTCGCGTTCCGGCCCCTCTACAACCCGCCGCGCATGGGGTTCCCGGTCATCAACTACGTCTTCATCGCCCTCTACAACCCGAGCGCGCAGAAGGAGCAGGAGTTCCTTCGCTTCCTCAAGGGCCACAAGCATGTGACCTACGTCGCGAGCCTGATCGGCCGATGGGATTTCATCCTCGACATCATGGCGCGCAGCCAGGGCGAATTCGACCGCGTGCTCAAGGAGATCCGCCAGCGATTCCCCGATCTCGTCAAGGATTACGAAGTCTACGGCGTGCTCCAGGAGTACAAGTACGAGGAGATAGGGAAGCTCGTGTACGGCTGAGTCCTTCAGGGGAAAGTAAATAGAATAAGCCCGCTAAGGTTTTCACTTCTGCACTTCTCTCCCTGAGGGGCGATACTCTTATAAAGCGGTTTCCCGCAAAATCGCCTCGTGGCCTGCGGCGGCTACAGCAACGACGAGAGCAGCGACGACGCATGCGGCGGGCGTTCCGGCCCCGCCCCGCGCGAGAGGAGACATGAAACGGGTCAACGTGCAAGTCCCCGACGACATCCACACGCGGGCGAAAGTCGTCGCGGTGCTCAAGGGCATCACGCTCAGCGACTACCTCGAGCAGGCCGTGCGCGACGCGCTCGACCGCGACAAGTCCGTGCTCGAGACGATGAGGGGGCGATAGGCATGCGGCACCGCTCCCCTTCGGCCGCCCGCGCCCCGCGCCTCGTCTGCGTGCTCGCGCTGCTGCTCTGCTCGCTCGCGGGCGCCCGCGCCCTCACGCTCACCGTCGTCTCGCCGAGCGTTGCCGACCTCGCGAGCAGCGACGTCGCGTTCTCCCTCGTGACGGACCGCCCCGCGGACCTCTGCTACGTCACCGTCGACGGGGCGAGCCACACCATCGCGCAGCAGGCTGCGACGTCGTACAGCGGCACGCTCACGATCGAGGACGGCGTGCATCAGATCGACTACAGCTGCAGGCTCGGCGGCGAGGTCGCACGCTCGAGCGCGGTCCTGCACATCGACACGCATCCCCCCTCGATCGTGCGCGCGGGGCCCTCAGACGAGCGCTCGGGCGCATATGCTGCGCTCGCGGTCGACACCGACGAGGTCGCGAGGTGCAGGTACGGGCCGAGAGACGCGCAGTTCGACGGCCTCGCGCACTCCATGGGCGAGGAATACGCGCTCCACAGCGCGGCCCCCCTCGCGCTCGTCTCCCCGGTGCCGCAGACGTATTTCGTGCGCTGCCAGGACGTCTACGGCAATACGATGAGCACGTCACAGGTCGTCTCGTTCGCGGACCCGCTCTCGCCCTCCGAGCGCAGTATTGCGGATGCGCACGCGCCCCAGGCCCCTAGCACGGGCGGGGACGCGCTCACGGGCAACGTCATCAGGCAGGGCGCCGCCAAGCTCTCATCGGTCGATCCCGTGCTCGTCGCGATCGCGATGGTCATCGTCGCGGGGCTGCTCGGCCACTGCGCGATGTACTCTCCCCGCGTGCGCAGCGTCATCATGCGCTCGAGACGCGGCGGGAAGAAGGCGACCGCGCCCGCGGGCCCGCCCGGCGACATCGCGCGCGTGCTCGAGCGCGCGGAGCGCGACATCGACGCGAACGAGTACGCGGCCGCGCTGCGCGCCTACAGGGTCGCGCTCGACCTGCTCACGCGCGAGGGCCACCTGCACGCCCAGCTCGGCGACCAGGTGCGCCGCGTGTACGGCAAGCTGCTGCTCTTCCGCTCGCTCGACGAGGCGAGGCGCGCGCTCGGGAAGAGGGACGCGCAGGCGGCACGCGCCGCGCTGCACGAGGCGCATGCGGCCGCGCGCGCGCTCGGCGACGCGCAGACGCCGCTCATGCGCGACGCGCGCGAGGGGCTCGCGAGGTTCACGCACGAGGCGGCCGCGATCGAGAACGCGCAGGGCTGATCCGCGCTCGCGCGATGCGGCGGCTTCCGTGCGAAGCCGCGGCCGAGGATCGCAGTTCTCCCGGCCGCCTACTTCCCCTCTCCCCTCTCGTCGAGCGTCTCCTCGTCCACGTTGAGGTGGTAGCTCACGAACGGGATCTGCTCGACCCAGTACGTCCTGCCCTTCCTGAGCTTGTCGGGGCGGAAGATGTTGTGCTGCGAGATGAGCACGCCCTTGCACTCCTCGAGCAGCTTGCGCTGGAACTCCTCGGGCCAGTTGTGGTCCGCGTAGATGAAGAGCGTGTCGAAGCGGGAGAGCGTCTCGCCCATGTAGTCCGTGCGCGAGAGCGCGCAGCGCGCGAGCTCGGGAATGTCCGCGATCAGCTCCTCCTTCGCCGCGCTCGCGAGCGCGTGCAGCTCCTCGTCGCCCTCCATGCCCGCGGACTGCGTGAAGAGCGCCGCGAGCAGCGCGATGCGCCCGTCCCCCGAGCCGAGGTCGATGAAGCTCGCGCGCCGGCCGAGGTCCATCCTCTTGAACAGCTCGAGGACGTCGAAGAGGCTGCTCGAGCCGTAGATGCCGTGCGACGTCGCGAAGACGGAGAGGCCCTTCTTCTCGATGAGGCGCATGTCGAGCCTGTCGAAGTAGTCCTTGAGGCGCGTGAACTTCACCCTCAGCTCACGCTCGTCCATGCGCACCCCCCTGCGATCGCGTGAAGAAGTCGCGCACGAGGTCCGGGAAGCGCAGCGTGATGCGGATGTCCCATTCCGAGGGGAAGCAGCGGTGGTAGCTCTCCCACGCGTAGCGCTCGTCGAGGAAGATGATCGCGCCGCGGTCGCTCTCCGACCTGATGCACCTGCCCGCGGACTGCAGCGTCTTGTTGAACGCGGGGAACGTGTAGCCGTACTCCCATCCCTTCCCGAACTTCTTCTGGTAGTAGTCGACGAGCGCCTGCGTCTCGAGGTCGAGCCTGCCGAGCGGGAGCCCCACGATCACGACCGCGCGCAGCTCGTCGCCGGGGAGATCGATGCCCTCGGAGAAGCTGCCGCCCATGACGCCGAGCAGTATCGCTCCCGTGTCCTGGCGCGCGCGGAACCTGTCGAGCAGCTCCTCTCGCTCCTCTCGCGTGAGGGAGCCGTGCTCCGCGAACACCGTCTTCTCGACGAGAGGGTCGAGCGTGGCCTTGACGTCGCGCAGGATCGCGTAGCTCGGGAAGAAGATCGCGAGGTTGCCCGGGACCTCGTGCGAGAGCTGCGCGCAGACCCGCGCGATCTCCTCGTACATCCTGGGGCTTCGCATCGCGTACTTCGTCGTCGTCTTCGGGATGATGAGGTTGAGCCTGTTCTCGTTGGGGAACGGCGAGGGCAGCGTGATCTTCATCAACGCTCCGGTCGGCAACGGCAAATCCCGG
>JAJPEB010000099.1 GCA_023252315.1 Candidatus Woesearchaeota archaeon
CCATGCGCTTGTTCGGCACATGGATCGTTTCGCCCGTGATGGAGCGGATCGTGGTGCTGCGAAGGCCGACCTCCGTCACGAAACCATCAAACGCGTCGAAATGAATGCGGTCGCCCACGCGATAGACGCCCTTCACCGAGACGGTGAGCCAGCCGACGAAGTTGAGGATGGGCTTCTGGAGCGCGAACGTGATGCCAAAGCCGACGAGCCCCAGCGAGGTGATGACCGTCCCGAAGCTGTCCTCGAACACAAGCGTGAGCGCGAGGAAGCCGAAGACCGTCCACAGCACGAGCTTCATCATGCGCGAGACGATCGAGAACTCGTAGCTCGCAGGGTAGAATCCGTGGATGCGCTTGACGACAATGTCGATGAAGAGGAACGAGAACGCCCGGAAGACGACGTACATCGTGATGATGAGGAACATCTTGGGCGTGAATCCGTAGAACTTCTCGGAGAGGTAGCTCACGTCGTCGAGCGCGACCTTCACGATGAAGTGCGCGTCGTTCTTCCACATGATGAAGAGCAGGAAGAAGACGAGGCCCACGGTCGCGACCGTGTTCGCGTACTTGCGGTTCTGGCTTATGGGATCAGGCGCGGCTGTGCTCACCGTCGATGGACCGGAAGAGGTTGCTTATAAAACGGTAGGGAGGGGAGATCCGCTTCGAGACTACGCTGCGAGAATTGCCCTGCTGAGAATAGGCGCCTACTTCGCCTTCGCCGCGTACTCGCCGATCACGTCAGTGATCTTCTTCACGCTCTCGTTCGAGACCGTGAGGTGGTACGCGGAGAGGATCGCCTTCACCTGCTTCTCGTTCGTCGGGAGCAGGTCCACGAGCTTGTGGTAGTGCGCATCCTTGAGGCGGGGGATCTCGAGCGCGACGAGCTTGCCGTAGAGCTCCTGCGCCTTCTTCGTCGCGAGCTTCGCCGCCTCCTGCGCGTACTCGAGCGTCTTCTGCGCCCTGAAATTGAGCTCGACGTCGGGGCTGACCTTCTTGATGTTCTCGAGCGCGGCCTTGACCTCGACGACGTTCATCGGAGACTTCTCGAGGATCTCAGGCTTTGACATTGGCGTTCTCCACCTTGCGCAGGTGCACGGGGTGCACGATGAGGCGCTTCTCCTTGCGCGCGTCGAGGATCCTCACCTCGTAGCAGCTGCCGAGGCTGCGCGTGACCGTGCCGATCTTGCCGTGGAAGCGGCGGAAGTAGAGGCCGCGCTGCACCGCAGGCTCCGCGAGGAGCACGACCTTCTCGCCGTCCTCGAAGCGCTGCAGGTACCTGCGCAGCGAGATCTTGCCCTGCTCGCGGTAGCCCTTCTTGAACTTCGCGCGGGTCTTGCGGCGTGCGCCTCCGATGCGGGTGACCATGGCACTGCGGATTTAGAGCCCCTTTATAAAGATATTGCTCGGGCTCTCGAGTCAAAACCAGACGCCGGCGAGATGGAGCACGACGACGAGGGCGAGGCCCACGATGCCGAGCAGCGCGACGAGGAGCACGCTCCAGATGTTGATCACGAGCGTCGGGAGCAGCCAGGCCTGCACGGCGTAGAGCGCGAAGAACCCGATCACGCTGTTGACCGCGAGCATGATCGCGTGCTTGAATCCCCACATGAAGAACGCGAACGTCGCGATGAGCGCGACGACGATGAGGAAGATCGCGACGAGGCCGAGGCCGCCGAATGCCATCGTCTGAGCGAGGTCGCAGGATATTTAAGGATATCCCTGGCGCGCGGCGCGGCAAGGCGCTTCGCGCTGCGCTCGTGGCGTCCTCACGTCTCCTCCACGCGATGCGCAGGCGGGAACGCGAGCGCCTCGCCGTGCCTGACGTTGCGCCAGAGCGCGGGCACGACGCGCTCGAGCAGCGGGCGCAGGTTGAGCACGTCCGCGGCGTTGTAGTCGACGAGCTCGCGCAGCGCCTCGTCGTCGCCGAAGCGGTAGCGGTACCACAGCAGGATCGCGTCCGCACCCTCGTACTCGCAGATGGGACCCTCGCGCGAGATGCCCAAGCGCCGCTCGATGCGCTTGAGGCCGCCGCGCAGGCCCGCCTGCGCGCAGATGTGGCGCACGTCGAGATGCGGCACGTCGGGGAGCGCACGCGGGAACATGCGCGCGAGGATCGGGAGGTCGAAGCTGCTGCCATTGAACGTGACGAGGCATGACGCGCCCTCGAGCGCACGCTGCAGCGCGTCAGGCGTGAGGTTGCGTCCCTGCACGAGCGCCTGGTAGAACTCGCCGTCGGAGACGCCCACGACCGTGACGTCGTGGCGCCGCTCGCTCGTCTCGATGTCGAGGTAGCGCGGCTCGCCCATGAGGTGCCCGTACGCGCGCCATGCGTAGCGCGTGCCGAGCGAGCGCGCGAGCGCGAGCCGCGCGTCCTCCCGCCGCATCGCCTCGCGCGCCTCGCGGATGCGCATCTTCCAGAAGCTGAGCCTCGTCGCGCTCACGCCCTTGACCGCTGCCGCGTCGAGAAGGTGGTCCCATGTCGCGATGCCTGTCTCCCAGAGCATGCGCTCCGTGCGCTCCTGCACGCCGGGCAAGAAGATGAAGCTCTCCTCGAACATCGCATCGCTGCGGCACCCGGCACTCTTAAGCGTTCTGCGCGCGCGGCCAGTGCGTTCCGGAAGCGTTCCGGGAGGAGCTGCGGGATTTCCGTCTCCCGCGGCGCAGCGCACAAAATGCCGCGCGCGATCCACGCATGCAGCGGGGAGACGCCGAGCATGGCGCTCTCCGGCCGCCGGCACCGTTCTTGCCACTCCCCCCCGCGCCGGCGGCCCCTTCTCCTTCTCGGGCCGGCGCATCCGCAGTGGAGAGACGAAGAGGAAATCTTATAAACCCCCTCTGAATCGCGCTAGCCATGCAAGGGACAATCCACAACTACCGCCGAGGCAGGCACAACCAGACGTGCAGCCAGATGCTCATCGTCGTCGACGGCGTGGACTCGAAGGACAAGGCGCAGCCGCTCGTCGGCAAGCGCGTCACGTACCATACGGGCAAGAAGCCGATCGCGGGCGAGGTACGCTCGACGCACGGCAACAGCGGCGCGGTGCGCGTCATCTTCGAGACGGGCATGCCCGGCCAGGCGATCGGCCAGCGCGTCGAGATCCAGTAAGGCTTCTGCTGAGAAGTTCTCAGGCCTAGCGGAAGCGCTCTCGCGGCATCGGGGTCTCATCCTGGCCGCAAGCCGAGAACGCAGCGCTCGACAAAGGACGACACGCACGGCTGAAGGGGATCTCCCGGGACGCTCAGTCCATCACGAACGTCGCGATGACGAGGAAGAGGCCCTCGACCACGAAGAGCAGGTCGTAGAGGAACGCGGGGATGGGGACGGAGAACGCCACCGCGTCGAAGCTGTGGAGCACGTTGATGATGCCAAGCCCGAACACGACGATGCCAGCGATGAACGTCGTGATGAAGATGCCCGAGTGGAAGCTGTACTCGAAGAAGCTGTCGAAGACCATGTAGAGCCCGCCGAACGCGAGCACGTACGCGAGGATCGATCCCGTGAGCCCTCCCGCGGGGCCAAGCCACGACTCCTTGCCGATGAGCGAGAAGAGGCCGAAGAGCGCGATCACGAGCCCGATGACGAAGCTTACCCAGTGCCGTACCGCGTGGACCATGTGATGACCTTGCCTCGTTCTTCGCTACGTCTTCCCGTTAAAAATGTTACGCTGCCTTCGCAGCCTCGTCCTCCCCCTCTTGCGGCACGTGGCGCATCCTGATGAGCACGTTCGCGACGTCGCCCGCGAGCGCGTCGGCGGTCGCGTCATCCTTCGAGAGCAGCGCATGGAGCTTCTCGTACTCTTGCGCGGAGAACCCCTCCTTCCTGATCTCCTCGAGATAGAGGCCCAGTTCCCTCTCGTCCTTGCGGAACACGAAGTAGTACGTGGTGAATACCTGCATGATGAGCGTGAACCTGTGGAAGTTCGTGCGGATGTGGTCGAGGAGCTGCGCGACATACGCAGAGAGCTTCTTCTCGTCGTCCTCGATCCTCGCGAGCAGCTTGGGCACCGCCTCGTGCCTCCTCGACATCTTGACGAGCTCGCTCTCCAGCAACGCCTCGATCTCCTTGAAGTTGCTCGTGTCGCCCTTGATGTCCTTCGCGTCGCTGCGCAGGTGGTAGACGTGCTTCATCGCCTCTGCGAGGAGGATCGTATGGGCCGCGAAGTTGCGCTCGGCGAGCAGCCGGTGCTCGTCGCCGCCCGCAGCCGCCCTCGTCTCCGCGAACGCGGACGCATAGGAGCTCTTGATGTCTGAGATCATCTGATCGTACATTTGCTTGAGTTCGGAGAGCAGCTTATTGGCTTGCGCGCACAGCTTGTTCTTCTCGCTCTGCTCGAGGCTTGAGCTCATAATCGCGCGCTTGAGCCTCGCGAGAAGGCGCGGGAGGTGATCGACGCTGTCCTCCACCTTGAGCTCGATCGCCTCGGTCTGCCGCTCGTTCTGCAGGAGGACAAGCTCGCCTCCCTGCTCGACGAGGGAGACCGCTTCCCTGAACCTCTTCCTGACCTCGTCGGAGCGCCCTGCCGCCCGCGCGATGCCGAGCGCTGGGATGACGACCTCGCTGAGCTGCGTGTGGTTCTGTATCGCCTTCTCCATGTGCACACGGATCGCGCGAGAAAGCGAGCGCGAGGAGCGCAGCATCGTGCTGAGCCTGAGGAACGCGGTGCTGAACATCGCACCTGCCCCGTTCGCACGGTTTATTAAAGCTTCGCTCGCATCCGACGGTGCCGTTGGGCACGCGCTCCCGGACACGCATGCGCAAAAGAGAGATTTTATTAATAAATCCGGGCGCGCAAATCCACGCGACCATGCGTGCATATCGACGGATAGTTGGAGGAGGGGTGTGGGGGCTCTCGCTGCTGTTCGCAGCGCAGCGAGCCTCGGCGCTCACGCCTGGCGAAGCTGCGGCGCAGGCGTTCGGGTCCGTCGGCGGGTTCCTCTCCGCGTTCGCCCGCGCGTTCTCCTCCGTCCTTCTCTCGTCGGATGCTGGCGTGAGCCAGGGCATCCTGCAGGGCATGCTCTTCCTCGCGGTCGTCATCGGAGGCACGATGCTCGCGCAGCGCAGGCTTCCGGGGCTCCCTGCGTGGATAGCCCCTGCAGTGCTCAGCGCGCTCATGCTCTTCGTCCTCTTCCTCTCCCCCGAGAGCGTCCTGCTCTCGACGCTCGTCGCGCTCGCGGCGCCGATCGCGCTCGTGGGGTTCGGCATCCATCTGGGCATGTTCCGTTTCAAGGGAGGGTG
>JAJPEB010000100.1 GCA_023252315.1 Candidatus Woesearchaeota archaeon
GTCGAAATAGCCCCTGGGCGTATAGACAAGCGGCGGCTCGCCCGGCACGAGGCGGGTGCGGCTGCTGCCGACCAGCACGATGCTGAGCATATCGACGCAATCGGTCGCGGCGAGTTGGTCGAGGCGCACGATCCGGGTCGTCTCGCCATGGAAAGACTCTGGGTTCCTCGCGCGCTTCAAGGGCAGGGACGACATGATCTCGTACGCGAAGGCCCATTCCATCCCCGTGAAGGCGACGCTCGGCAAGCCGTACAGCGAGGACGAGAACCTGCTCCACATTAGCCACGAGGCAGGCATCCTCGAGGACCCCGCGTACGCGCCTGACGAGTCGATCTACTCGTGGACGCGCTCGCTGCGGGAGGCTCCTGACGATCCCGCGGACATCGAGATCGCGTTCGAGGACGGCGTCCCCGTCAAGGTGCGCAACCTCGGCGATGGCACGGAGAGGACGGGAGCCCTCGCGCTCTTTCTCTACCTCAACGAGCTCGGCAGCCTGCACGGCATCGGGCGCGTGGACATGGTGGAGAACCGCTTCGTCGGGATAAAGTCGCGAGGCATCTACGAGACGCCAGGCGGCACGATCCTGCATGCCGCGCACAGGGACATCGAGGGCGTCGCGATGGACAGGGAGGTCATGCGCCTGCGCGACATGCTCTCGGCGAAGCTTTCCGAGATCATCTACAACGGCTTCTGGTTCAGCCCCGAGATGGAGTTCATCATGGCCGCGATCGACAAGAGCCAGGAGGCGATCGACGGCTGGGTGCGCGTGCGCCTGCACAAGGGCAACGCGATGCCGTACGCGCGCGGGTCGCCGAGCTCGCTCTACGACCACGACCTCTCCAGCATGCATATCGCGGGCGGCTTCGACCAGACGGACTCGATCGGGTTCATCAGGATCAATGCGATCAGGCTCATGGCGCACCACGCGATCATGGAAAAATACAGGAACGGGAAGAAGAGACCCGTAGCCAAGGGATCGACGGCGAAGAAGACAGCGATCGCTGGCGCCGTCTCGGAGTGAACCCGGAGTACGCAGGGTGATGCTCGCAAGGCCCGCGGCGGGGCCGTAGCGACGCGGCGCCGGCAACCACCATACGACAACCACTAGGAGGAACATTCATGCAGCTCTGGAACAAGGGGACGGACATCAACAGGGAGATCCTCGCGTTCACGGTCGGCGACGACCACCTCCTCGACCTGAAGCTCGTGCCCTACGACTGCGTCGCGTCGAAGGCGCACGCCCGCATGCTCGGGAAGATCGGCGTGCTTACGCAGGAGGAGGCCGCGAAGCTGTGCGCATGCCTCGACGGGATCTCGGCGCTCGCGAAGCAAGGGAGATTCACGATCGCGCCAGAGGAGGAGGACTGCCACACGGCCATCGAGAACCATCTCGTGAGGGAGTGCGGGGAGGCAGGCAAGAGGATCCACACCGCGCGCTCGCGCAACGACCAGGTGCTCACCGCGCTGCGCCTCTACGAGAAGGACGCGATCGCGCAGGCGATAGGGCTCATCCAGGCGCTCGCGGCGCGGCTGAGGAAGAAAGCCGATGCGCACAAGGACGCGCCGATGCCCGGCTACACCCACATGCGCAAGGCGATGCCAACGACCGCGGGCACATGGCTCTCGTCCTTCGCGGACGCGCTCGCGGACGATGCCGAGCTGCTCGCGATCGTCGGGGTGATCGTCGACAAGTCGCCGCTGGGCACAGGCCCCGGCTTCGGCGTGCCCGTGTTCGCAATCGAGAGGGAGATGACCGCGAGGGAGATGGGCTTCGCGAGGGTGCAGGAGAACCCCGTCTACGCGCAGCTGAGCAGGGGCAAGCTCGAAGCGATGCTGCTCTCGGGCCTCGTGCAGGTCATGCTCACGCTCAACAGGCTTGCGAGCGACCTCGCGCTCTTCAGCATGCAGGGATATGCAGGCGACGAAGGGGCCGCTCTTCGCGGGCGTCGAGACCGCGATGGCGTGCCTCTCGATCATGGCGCTGGTGACGGAGGGAATCGCGATCGACGAGGGGCGATGCGCCGCAGCGATGACGCCGGAACTGTACGCGACAGAGGAGGCGTACCGGCTCGTGAAGGAGCAGGGGGTGGCGTTCAGGGACGCGTACAAGACTGTGGGCGCGAGGCTCTCGCCCACAGGGGCGGGAAAAGCGCGCGAGTAGATGCTTCGCGCTCGGTGGACTGACATGCTCGAATACCTCCTCCTCGGGATCGCCCTCGCGGCCTCGCCAGGCCCGACGAACGCCGAGACCCTGCGCCGCGGCCTGCGCGAGGGGTTCGCGTCGGCGCTGCTCCTCACCGTGGGCGCCGTCGCCGCGGACACGCTCTACCTGCTCGCGGTCCTGTGGGGGCTCTCGCCGCTGCTCACGCATGGCCCTGCGAGGACGGTCCTCCTCTCCCTCGGGGTGTGCGTGCTCGTCTACCTCGGGGTGCAGAGCATGAGGAATCCCGAAATGCGGGGAGAGGCGTCTCGCATGCGGCGGGAGGGACGCGGCGGAGCCCTCGTCGCAGGCTTCGTCATCAACTTCTTCAACCCTGCGGCGGTCATCACCTGGCTCGGCATCCTCGGCACGGTGTCCTCGTCACTGCTCGAGCACTCGAACGCCCTTGTGAGCATCGTCGCGATCCCGCTCGGGGCCCTCGCCTGGGGATGCGCCCTCGCCGCGGCGACGCATTGGGGGAGGCGATTCCTCAGCGAGAGAGCGATACGGGGAATCTCGTACGTGACCGGGGCGCTCCTCATCGGGTACGGGATCTACTTCGCCTATCTCGCCGCGCAGGCATTCCTCTGAGGCGCCAGGGACGCAGCAGGCAAGGCGGATTCCTTCCAATGCCGAGAACCGCGCCCTCACTGCGCGTGCGCGAACGCCACGGAGTCCGGGTACGTGCCGCGGAACTCCATCTTCCCGCCCTCGACCGTGAGCGAGCCGATATGCAGCCCGGGCACGTTGCCGATGGCCTGCGCCGCTATCTCGTCGAGCGTGGAGTCGGGGATCGCGCCCGCGGGGAGCGGGACCTTGCCGAGCGTCGCCTTCTCCACCTCGATCGAAGGGACGTCGTCCTTGATGACGACCTTCCCCTTCACGTAGAACGCGGGGTCCGTCCGGTACGCGCCCAGCCTGCCCGAGATCCCCTCGATGCGCGCGTCGTCGAGGCGGAACGCCTTGCCCCACGGGACGAGGTTCCTCTTGATGAGCGTGCCGGACATCTCGACGGTGCCGTCGTCGTTGAATTTCGCCTGGAAGCCGTCCCCGAGCGGATCGTAGGCGTACGAGGGATGCCGCCTCGCCGCCGTGAGCTCCTCTTGCGTGATCTGCGCGTCGACGGGATGGCTGCCCTGGAACGCGAGGCTCTGCTCGGGCGCGGCGCCCGCGGGCAGCTCCGCGAGGCTCCTGCCCATCTTCTGCGAGAACGAGGCGAGGTCCGCGTCGGTTGCGCGCACCCCGAGGTCGCGCGGCGTCGAGGCGCCCAGCAGGCCAGAGAGCACGGGCACGAAGCCCAGGTACGCGGCGACGAGCACCAGCACGAGGACGATCCCGCCTGCGATGAGAGGCCACTTCTTCACGAGGTCACCGTTGCGCCCCGCGACTCGCCACGGTCTTATAAGCGTTCCGCTCCCGCGCGCGGCCTACTCGACATGCACCTCGACGTCCATGTCCTCGGACTTGACGTCGATGAAGAGCGCCGTGACCGCGCCGACCATGAGCAGCACCGCCGCGATGAGGAAGACCGTCGTGTACGCGGAGATCTGCGCCTTGAGGATGACGAGCCCCACGACCTGCTGGTAGACCGCGGGGTCGATCGAGCGCACGACGGTGTTGCGCGCGATCTCGAGCATGTTCGTCTCCGTCATGAAGGTGAGCACGCTCGCGAAGATCGCGATTCCGAACGCGCCCGCGATGTTGCGCACGAGCGCGAGGATCGACGACGCGACGCCGATCTCCTCCTTCGGCACCACGGCCGCGATCGCGTTCGTGCGCTGCGCCATGCCGAAGCCCATGCCGAACGCCATGATCGCGAGCGGGATGCTGATGTCCGTCGCGACCGAGCGCGGATCGAGCCACGTGAGCATGAAGATGCCGACGCCCGCGACGAACGTGCTCGCGGCGATCACGTAGCGCGGCTGCACCTTGCCCGTGAGCCTGCCGCCGATCGCCGCCGCGATCATGAGCGCGAACGCCATCGGGATGAAGAGGTAGCCGGCCTCCGTCGCATTGTAGCTGAGGAACGTCTGCGCGAAGACGGGGATCACGAAGATGCCGCCCATCATGCCCATGAAGACCACGAAGTTGTTGAGCAGCGTGTTCATGAAGACCCCGTTCCTGAAGAACTTGAAGTCCACGATCGGGTCCTCGTGCGTGCGCTCGACCCAGTAGAAGATGGCGAGGAACAGGATCGCTGTCGCGTAGCAGAGCAGCGCCTCGGTCGACACCCAGCCCCAGTCGATGCCCTTGTCGAGCACGAGCACGATCGCCGAGAGCGCGACGCCGAGCGTGAGCGCGCCCCAGACGTCGAACGACTTGATGGGCTGCTCGTTCTTCGACTCGTCGATGAAGATGATCGCCATGATGAGCCCGACGATGCCGACGGGGAGGTTGATGAGGAAGACGGAGCGCCAGCCGAACGTGTCGATGAGCGGGCCGCCGATGAGCGGGCCGAAGACGGCCGCGGCCGCGAAGCTCGCGGACCAGAGGCCGAGCGCCTGCGCGCGCTCCTTGGGCTCGCGGAACGTGACCGCGAGGATCGCCATCGCCGTGGGATAGTCGGCCGAGCCCGCGACCGCCTGGATGACGCGGAAGACGATCATCGAGCCGAGGTTCCACGCGAGGCCCGCGAGGACCGAGCCGACGATGAACACGATGAAGCCGATCATGTAGACCTTCTTGCGGCCTATCGTGTCGCCGAGCTTGCCCCACACGGGGACGAACACCGCGTTCGCGAGGATGTACGCGGTCGCGATCCAGCCTGCGGCGCCCACCGAGATCCCGAAGTCCTCGATGATCTTGGGGAGCGCCAGGTTGACGATCGTCTGGTCGAGGCGGCCGAGGAACGTGCCGACGATGACCGTGACGAGGATCCACCACTTCAGGCTGTCTTTCGCCATGGTGCTACTTGTAGACCCACAGCCGCGCGGACATGCCGTTCCTCACGAGGATGCTCGCGCCCCTGCCGGTGTTGCCGTAGC
>JAJPEB010000006.1 GCA_023252315.1 Candidatus Woesearchaeota archaeon
CCTTGCGCTTAGCTCATGGGAGGCGATCCCCAGCCAGCCGCGGGAGATCATGCCCGGCGGGCGCGCGCTGCTCTTCTACCGGGAGACGCGCAAGGGCCTCTTCCCCATGCTCCAGCTCAACGGCACGGGCTACCGCGAGCACGGCATGCACGGAAAGCCCTCGTCCGACTTCGTCCCTCCCTCGCCGCGCGACTTCATGCAGGGGCTCAGAGACGGCGTCATGGTCACCGCGGTCGGCGTAGGTCGCGGCGTCGAGGACACGCGTCCAGCGTACCGGCCCACGGGCGTGTACAGCGCGCAGGAGCTCGAGATGACGGTGCGCAACCTCGACGACGTCTGCCATCGCGCGTATGGGCCCGTCTCGATCCCGCGGCTCGAGGCGTACGGCAGATACCTCGATCCTCACCTCAGCGACGCGCACGGCCCGTTCGGCTTCGTCGTCACGCAGGCGCCCGATTCGGCGAGGTTCGCGGACGAGCTCGCGATCAGGAACCACTATGGCGAGGACACGCGCGACCGGCTCGTGCGTGTGACGTCGACGCTCGCGGCAGGCATGCGCGCCGTCCATGACGAGGCGCGCTGCGCGCACCTGCAGCTCCACTTCAACAACTTCTACGATCTCGAGGAGCACGGCATCGCGCTCGCGGACTGGACGACGATGCGGCGCTTCGGCGGCAACCCTGAGGAGAACGCGCGCAACAGGGCGCTCGACCTCACGATGATCGCAGGGTGCATGAAAGAGTACCTGCGCGCGGATGGGACGTTCGATCGTTTCGAGGATGCGGGGACCCAGCAAGGAATGGCGCTCGCGTTCCTGCTCGCATCGTACCATCCTGCAGGCAGCCCTATCGTACTCGACACGGGCCACCAGCGCATGGCGGACCGCATCTACGGGGAGCCCTACGACCTGAGCGCGCTCGCCGCATGCTGGATGCTCGAGCACGGGGTCGAAAGAGCGCCATAGGGCGCAGCCTATTTAAGACGACCCCGTTCCTGCCGTCCTCGTGGTCCGCGACTCCCGGGAAGACTGGAAGACATGGCAGGGCGTCTTCGACGCGTTCACGCTGCGCGCGCTCTTCAAGCTCTCGAGCCAGGGCCACTTCGACGAGCTCATGCGCACGATCAGCCCCGGCAAGGAGGCGATGGTCTTCGTCGCGCGCAAGGGCGCGGGCATGGTCGCGGTCAAGGTCTACAAGCTCGAGACCGCGAAGTTCTCGAAGATGTTCCCCTACCTGCGCGTCGACCCGCGCTACCACGCGCTCAAGAACAACCAGCGCCAGGTCGTGTTCTCTTGGACCGAGCGCGAGTACCGCAACCTGCTCATCGCGCGCGAGGCGGGCCTGCGCGTGCCGACGCCGATCGCGCACTTCGCGAACGTGCTCGTGATGGAGTACATCGGCGGCAGCGAGCCCGCCCCCATGCTGCGCGCGGCCGCGCCCGAGGACCCCGCGCGCTTCGCGAAGGAGTGCCTCGACGACGTCGAGCGCCTCGCGCGCGCGGGCTTCGTGCACGGCGACCTCTCCGAGCACAACGTCCTCAACGACGGCGAGCGGCCGGTCATCATCGACTTCTCGCACATGGCGCCGCTGAGGGCGCCCAACAGCCGCGAGCTGCTCGAGCGCGACGTGCTCAACATGTGCGCGTACTTCAGGAAGCACGGCGTCGACACGGACGAGAAGGCGATGCTCGCGCGGATGCTCGCGGCGAAGTAGCGCGTCCTGCTCACCCCTCTCCACGCCTTCCTACGCAAAGGCAGCGCTGGAACCGAGAGGACGATCTAGGCGATCGAACCTACCCCTGTTGAGGACCCCACCCTTTTTAAATCCCCTGACGTTCCTCTCCCATATGGACCGCTACGAGTACGTCGTGAAGGTGCCCAAGGACCGCATCGCGGTGCTCATCGGGGAGAAGGGCGCGAAGAAGCGCGAGCTCGAGGACGACCTCGCCATCGCGATCGATATCGACTCCGAGGAGGGCGACGTGCGCCTCTCCGGCACGGACACGATCAGGCTCTTCACCGCGCAGGAGATCGTGAAGGCGATCGCGCGCGGCTTCAACCCCGACGTCGCGAGGATGCTCCTCAAGCCCGAGTGCACGCTCGAGCTGCTCAACATCACCGACTACACGCGCAGCCGCAACCAGATCCTGCGCCTCAAGGGCCGCGTCATCGGCGAGAGCGGGAAGGCCAGGTCCACGATCGAGGAGCTCTCGGAGACCCACATCAGCGTCTACGGCAAGACGATCGGCATCCTGGGCGAGGCCGACGCCGTGAGCGCGGCGAAGCGCGGCATCGACATGCTGCTGACAGGCGCCCCGCACAGCACCGTCTTCAGCGTGCTCGAGCGCTGGCGCCGCAACAAGCGCGGCAAGGAGATGGCGGGCGAGCAGGCATGACCTCGCAGGGACCGCTCGCGCTCTACGCGAAGGACCCTGAGGCCACGAGGGAATTCTACAGGGCGGCGCTCGGGTTCGAGTTCCGCCCGCAGGGGGAGCATGGAGGGGGTGGCTTCGTGGACAGCACGCGCCATATCGCGATCTACCGGCTCGAGGGAGGCGACTACGACGGCTACGACCCCGCCTTGAGCATGTCCGCGCTCATGCTCGACGCGCCGCAAGGAAGCCTCGACGCGATCGTGGCCCGGGCGGAGAAGGCGCTCCCCAGCTCGTGCCGCTCGCGCGACGCCCAGAGGCGCACGGCGATCCTGCTCGACCCCGACGGCAACGCGGTGCTGCTGCGGGAGCGATAATCTTCTATCCCCTCTCCGAGCCGGCCACGACCCTCCTCATCACGCGCTTGCCCCAGAACACGAGCAGCAGCATGAGCACGTAGAGCAGCGCCGCAGCCACGAGCGACGCCATGTCGAGCGGGATCTCGTGCGCGGTCCCCTCCGAGTACACGATCGCGATCGCGAAGTACGCGAGGAAGTTGACGGGCGGGTGCCCCGAGACCTCGAACGCGAGCCTGCGCGGGAGCAGGTGGTAGTAGTTGATGAGCGTCACCGCGAGGCCCATGAGCGCGAGGAACGCGATGAGCACGAGCACCTGCGGCGCGAAGGGGAGCTGCGCCTTCGTGAAGAGCGCGAGCGCGAGCGTGCGCACGACGTCCCAGGGCGTCGCGTCGCGGAACGAGTGCCGCACGAGGTCGATCGCGACGATAAAGAGGATGAGCGAGTTCGCGACGGCGGCGGCCCAGCCGAGCTCCTCGTCGCCGTGGCGGTCGAAGTAGAACTCGAGCACGAGGAACGTGAGCAGCAGCGGGAAGATGATCCAGAGCATCTCCTGCGTGCGGAAGGGAGCAGCGACGAGGTCCCACATGCGCGAGAGCACGAGCGGGAGGAAGTCCTTCGCCGCGACCGCGGCGTCGCCCGCCTTGCCGAGGAGGTCCGTGCCCGTCGCGTTCGTCGCGTTGCCCGCCGCGCCGAGAGTGGAGTTGAGCGACGCGTTGAGGGTGGCGTTGCCGGCCATGGCAGGCCCATCGCCGCAGGTGCTTAAGAAGCTTTCCGTCGACGTTTCCCGGAGGAAAGATTTATATATTATTACTATTAAGTAGTAAATATGTTCGAGTCTGAGGGCCTCGAGGCGCTGCTCGCCCACCAGCGGGAGCTCGAGCAGCATGTGGAGGGCATCGATGTCATCGGCGTGCGCAACGGCGGAGTCGAGCTCGCAGAGAGGGTCTCGCGTCACCTCGCAAGCAATCCCTATGGAATCGAGATCTCGAGCCTCGCCATCTATCCGACATCGAATGCGTGGAGGCTCGACGGGTATCTCGGGGAAAGTATCAGCTCCGGAGCCGTGCCCGCGGCAACGACACGAAGTGAATTCGCAAGCTCCCCCCTGCTCAGGCTCCAAGGCGCCCCATCGCCGCAGCGGGTCGCTATCCTCGTGGATGACTGGGAGCACATGGGAGGGACGTTCAAAGGATGCAAGGAAGACCTCGTGGCGCTTGGGTATGATTCCAGGAAGATATATACCTTCACCCCGTACAATAGCGATGGAGGAGGCGGTCTCCATCACGCTCCGGGGGTGCGCATGGCGAAGCACCTTCTTCCAGAGCCTGTGAACCTGCGGAAGCTCGCGTACAGATTTCTCGCATAGTCTGGCAGGCGAAGATGCCTAGGAAGCTTTCCGTCCCCGAGAAAGCCCACTCGGCAGATCCGCCCCTCTCGTCCATGACGTTGTAGCAGATTCATTCTCGATGCAGAGAATCGTGCGTCCAATGCTCACGTTCCCGGATATTGTCGGCCCAGTGCGCCCCGCAACTCATATCAACAGACACCCGCTTCCCCTGCGCATGGCATCGGGATTCGAGCGTGTCCTCGCGCACCAGCGTACGCTCGGCTACGCGCCTGCAGGAGTGGATATCATCGGGGTGCTGAATTCCGGCAGGGAGCTTGCGCAGGCAGCGTCCGCGATCCTCTCGCAGGGGGCCCTCGCGATCGATGTCCGCACGCTCCTCCTCTACCCCACCGCGCATCGCCACAGGATCCCGAGCTATCTCAGGGAAGGCATCGCCTGGGGCCGCGTCCCCGCAGGCACCTCGCAGGACGAGTTCGTCGAGTCCCCCGCGCTCAGGCTCCACGATACCGCGGACCCGCGGCGCATCGCGATCCTCGTCGACGATTATTGCTCGGACGGGGACACGAGGGAGGGGTGCATCGCCGATCTCGTGCGCCTCTCGTACGACCCCATGCGCATCTACCACTTCGCACCGAACCCCATCGGAGGCGTGACGCACGCGTCAGGCCCGCGCGTCGCGACGGATATCGTGCCGGCGGCGTATAGCCGCAGCGAGATGCGCATGATGCTCAGGAGCGCCGCGAGAAATCCCAATCTCCTGCAGCGCCTTCTCGTCTAGCGAAGGGACGCCCTCAGAACAGCGCCCCCGCAGCCATCGTCGCGAGCCTGTACAGCGGCTCGGGGTACACGCCGAGCACGATGGTCAGGATCGCGCACGCGAGCAGCGCCGCCATCGTGCCGTGCCCCACCTCATAGCACTTCCCCGACCCCCTCTCCGCGTACAGCGCCCTGATGATCGAGAAGTAGTACCACAGCGACACCGCGCTCGCGAGGATCGCGAGGCCCGCGAGCCACGGCATCCCGTCCTGCGCGATGGCGTAGAAGAGGAAGAGCTTGCCCGAGAAGCCCGCGAGCAGAGGGATCCCCGCGAGGCTGAGCAGGCAGAGCGTGAGGCACGCGCCGAGCAGCGGGTTGCGCAGCCCCGCGCCGCGCAGCTCGTCGAGGCTCGCGAGCCCATGCGAGGCGAGCGCCCCGAGCGCGATGAAGGCGCCGCACGACGCGAGCGCGAGCGCGCATGCGAGCGCGAGCGAGCCCGTCACCGCGAGCGGCGTGAGCAGCGCCGCGCCCATGAGCGCCATGCCGCCGTGGGCGACGACGCTGTACGCGACGATCCTGCGCGCGTCGCGCTGCACGAGCGCGGTCACCGTCGGCACGAGCATCGTGACGGCCGCGAGCGCCGCTATCGCGATGCGCCATTGCGGCACGCCGAGCGCGACCGCTGCCATGACGCGCAGCAGCCCCGCGAGCCCCGCGTTCTTGCCGCCGCCCGCGAGCAGCCCGGACACGGGGCCGTCCGACGCCTGGTAGACGTCGGGCATCCAGAGGTTGAACGGGAACACGCCGAGCTTGAAGCCGACGCCCGCGACGATCGCCCCGAGCGCGAGGAGCCCGACGGGTCCCGGCGCGAGCGTGAGCGCGGCGATCGCCGACGTGCCAGAGCCCACGATGAGCAGCCCGAAGCCGAGCAGCATGAGCGCGGACGCGAGCACGCCCGCGACGAAGTACTTGACCGCCGCCTCCATCCGCTCGCGCGTCCTGCCGTAGGCGACGAGCGCATAGGACGAGAGCGTGACGAGCTCGAGGCTCAGGTAGAGCACGACGAGATCGCCCGCCGCAGCCGCGAGCACCATGCCGAGCGCCGTGAGCAGCGTCGCGCACGTGTAGCTGCCTGGCCGCTCCTTCGCCGCGAGCGTCACGCACAGCGCGACCGTGAGCGAGAGCGCGGCGAAGAGGCGCGCGAACGCGTCCTCGCGCAGCAGGTGCGCGATGCCAGGCCCAGCGGCGCGGGGGATCCAGGGAAGCGCGAGCGCCATGGCCAGCGCGAGCGCGATGCCCGCGAGCGCCGCGACACGCAAGCCCTTGCGCGAGCCCCCGACGTCGAGGATCGCGCACGCGAAGAGCGCGAGGAGCAGGAGCCCTGCAGCCGTGGCGATGGGGGGGAGCGAGGCGATGGGGAGCGGCGGGTTGGGCATCATGGTGTCACGCAGTCATGCAGTCAGGTGAGCGTCGATGCGGCGATGATGCCGATGAGGAGCCCCGGCATGATGCCGACGAGCAGCGTCGCCGCCGCGAGCAGGCCGAATGGGAGCGGGCTCGCGCCCCCCTCGCTCGCGCGCAGGGTGCCGGTGCCGAACACGACGCGCGAGAGCATCCGCACGACGTACGCGCCCGCGAGCAGGACGGCTGGCACCATGAGCAGCGCGAGCGGGCCGAACCGCGCGAAGCCCGCGACGAGGATCATGAACTCGCCGACGAAGCCCGTCATGCCGGGCAGGCCCATCGCCGCGAACGACGCGAGCGCGAGCAGCCACGCGGTGCGCGGCATGCGCTGCGCGAGGCCGCGCAGGGCGTCCATGTCGAAGGTGCCCGTGCGCTCGTGCACGAGGCCCGCGAGCGCGAAGAGCAGCGCCGCGATGATGCCGTGGCTCGCCATCTCGAACGCCGCGCCCGTGACGCCAAGCGACGAGCCGATGGCGATGCCGGCGAGCACGAAGCCCATGTGGTGCACGCTGCTGTACGCGATCATGCGCTTGAGGTCCGACTGCGCGAGGCACACGAAGGCGCCGTAGATCGCGCTCGCGCAGCCGAGCGCGAAGAGGAAGACGCGCCACTGCGCGACGACGTCGCCGAGCAGGCCGACGCCGAGGCGCAAGAGCAGGTACGCGCCCATCTTGAGCAGCACGCCCGCGAGCATGACGCTGCCTGCGGTCGGCGCCTGCACGTGCGCGTCGGGGAGCCACGTGTGGAAGGGCGCGATCGGCATCTTCACGAGGCAGGCGAAGAGGAGCAGCGCGAAGATCGCGGTGCGCAGCGCTGGCGAGAGATGCGAGAGGTCCATCGCGGCGATGTCGACGCTCCCGGTCGCCATCGCGATCACCACGAGCGAGATGAAGAGCGCCGCGCTCGCGATGCCCGTGTAGACGAGGAACTTCATCGCCGCGTACGCGCGGTTCGACGCTCCCCAGCGCAGGATGAGGAAGAACATCGCGACGAGCACGGCCTCCCAGCATGCGAAGAGGAGGACCAGGTCGAGGCTCACGAACACGCCGATCACGCACGAGCAGAGCGCCATGAGGAGCGCGTAGTGCCCCGCCTCGCCCGTGTGGATCTCGCGCCGGCTCACGAGCACCGCGACGAGCGTGAGGAGCGCCGTCAGGAGCACCATGGGATAGCTGATGCCGTCCACCCCGACGTGGTAGGCGATCTCGACGCTCCCGAGGCGCGCCCACGCGATGCGCTCGAGCAGCTGGAATCCCTTCGTCGCGAGCGAGAACGACCAGAGGCTGAGCGCAGCGAGCGCGCACAGCGCGAGCGCGCCCGCGAGCGCGATGTCCCTCGCGCGCCTCGGGAAGAGCAGCGCGAGCGCCGCCGAGAGCAGCGGGAACGCGAGCAGCAGCGAGAGCATCACCTGAGCGCCCCCAGCAGGAGCACGAGCGCGATGAAGCCCGCGACGATCGCGAACGCGTACGTCGCGACCCTGCCTGTCTGCATCCTGCGCGCGCCGCGCGCGAGCGCGCCCATGCGCACCGCGACGCCGCGCACCGCCCTATCGACGACGTTGCCGTCGATCCACGCGCATGCGCGCGCGACCCCGAGCGCCGCGCGCGCGACGCCCGCCGAGAGGTCGTCGAGCAGGAACCGTGCGCGGGCCGCGCTCGCGAGCGCGGTGCCGGGGAGCCACGCCGCCCAGCCGCGCACGCAGGAGAGGTACGTGCACAGGAAGCCCGCGAGCACGAGCGCGAGGGAGAGCAGCGTCCAGGGCGTGAGCACAGGCGGCGCCGCCTCGCCGAAGAGCCCGAACACCTTGCCCATCGCGAGCCCTCCCGCGAGCGAGAGCAGCGCGAGCCCGACGGCCGGAGCCATCATCTGCCATGGCGCACGCGCGTCCCTGCCCCCCCTCGCGAAGACGAGCAGGTACCAGCGCGCAATGTAGGCCGCGCTGAGCAGGACCGCGAGCATGAAGCACGCGACGATCGTCCAGTTCCCCTGCCGCACGAGCGCGTCGAGGATCGTCTCCTTGCTGAAGAAGCCCGAGAGCGGGACCATGCCCGCGAGCGCGAGCGCCCCGATGCCCGCGACGATCGCGAGCGCGTTCGCGCCGAGCGCGAGGCGCATCCTCGCCATGTCCTGCGTGCCCGTCGCATGGATCGCGATGCCCGCCGCGAAGAAGAGGAGCGCCTTGAACATGCTGTGCGTGAGCATGTGGTAGGTGCCCGCAGCGACGGCGCCCGCGCTGAGCGCGAGGAGCACGAACCCGAGCTGGTTCATCGTGCTGTACGCGAGCGCGCGCTTGATGTCCGTTTCGACGAGCGCCATGCAGGCGCTCAGCGCGATCGTGACGAGCGCGAGCGCGGCGAGCCACGGCGAGAGGCCGACGAGGAGCAGCAGCGGCAGCATGCGCGCGACGAGGAAGAGGCCCGCCTTCACCATCGTCGCGCTGTGCAGGAACGCGCTCACGGGCGTGGGGCCCGCCATCGCGTCGGGCAGCCACGCGTGGAGCGGGAACTGCGCGCTCTTGCTGATCGCTCCCACGACGATGCCGATGGCCGCGAGCAGGGTGAGAGTGTCGGGTCTCGCGAGCGCGAGGACGCGGGCGATGTCGAACGTGCCGTAGCGCGCGCGCAGGAGCATGATGCCCGCGAGCAGGAACGCGTCGCCGACGAGGATCGTGAGGAGCGCCTTGCGCGCGGCGCGCATCGCCTCGTCCTTGCCGTGCCAGAACCCGATGAGCAGGTACGAGCTTATCCCGACGAGCTCCCAGCATACGAAGAGCTGGAGCAGGCTGCCCGAGAGCACGACGCCGAGCATGCTCGCGGCGAAGAGCGAGAGGATCGCGTAGTAGCGCGAGAGGTCGGACGGCCGTTCCTCGTCGCCGAAGTAGCCGACGCTGTAAAGGAAGACCGCGACCCCGATGAGCGACACGATGCCCGAGAGCACGAGGCTGAGCGCGTCGAGGGTGATCGTGAGCGGGAACTGCTCTCCCGCCGCGCCGAACCACGTCCATGTGGCTGCTTGCGTGCCCGTGCCCCCGGCATAGGAGAGGAAGACGAGGAGCAGCGTCGCTGCGCCCGCGAGCGAGCCGAGATAGCCGAGCCGGCGCGCGGCGCGCGCGGGGGCCACGAGCGCGCAGAGCATCACGAGCGCGAACGGCAGCGGGATGAGGAAGGGGAGCGGGATCATCGCGGCTTCACCACTTGAGCTCCCTCAGCTCGTCGATGTCGGTGATCCCCTTGCGCGCGAGGTAGAGGAAGAGCGCGATCGCGACGATGGCCTCGACCGCCTCGACGGCCCACACGACGAGCACGAATGCCTGCACCGTCGCCATCCCCTGCTGCGGGAGCGCCTGCGCGAGCGCGACGAGCAGCAGCGTGACTGCCGAGAGCATGAGCGTCCCCCCGATCGCGATGCGCAGGATGTCGCGCTTCGCCAGCACGCCGTAGATGCCGAGCGCGAAGACGGCGAGCGAGACGCCGAGGACGACGGGCAGCGTCATGCGCGCCCCTCCGCGAGCAGGTACTGCGCGCCCACGATGCCCGCGAAGAGGAGCAGCAGCGCGATCTCGAGCGCGAGGCCGTACTCGCCGAAGAGCGCCTGCGCGAGCGCGGCGGGCGGGAGCGGCGCTCCCTGCGGGAGCGAGACTGGCAGGAACGCGAGCAGCGCGAGCGTGAGCGCGCCTGCGGCGCATGCCGCCGCGAGCGTGCCCTCGCGCTGCACGGGCGTCGGCGCGGAGCTGAACGCGAGCACGAAGAGCGCGACGACGCCGCCGACGAAGAGGAAGAGCTGGCCCGCCGCGAGGAACCATGCGCCCATGCCCGCGAAGAGGCCCGCTGCCCCGATGAAGAAGGCCGCGAGGCCGAGCACGCCGCGCATGAGGTGGCGCGCGCCGAGCGCGTATGCGGCGCCGCCGAGGCAGAGCGCGGATGAGACGAGGAGCAGCGCGTCGATCATTCCCTGTCCTCCTTCGCCGCCTTCGCCACGAGAGAAGGGTCCTGCACGCGGATCGCATGCTCGCCCTCGAGCTCGGGATAGATCGTCCTGCCGTTGTCCGGCGCCGCGGGCGTCTCGATCATGCCCCTGTACGTGAAGAGCAGCTCCGCCTTGCTCTTGCCCGCCATCTCGTACGCGTGGCCCATGAAGAGGCACTTCGCGGGGCACACCTCGGCGCAGTAGCCGCAGAAGATGCAGCGGTTGAGGTCGATGATCGGGCGGTGGCGCAGCTTCGGGTCCGTCTGCTCCGCGCGCTCGAGCATGACGATCGTGTTGTTCGGGCACACCTTCGCGCACAGGCTGCACCCGATGCACAGCTCGTCGAAGAAGACGTGCCTCCCGCGGAAGCGCGCTGCCATCCGCTGCTTGCGCACGGGATAGTCCTGCGTCGTAGGCCTGCGCAGCCCGTTGCGCATCATCGTGAAGAGTGCGCCGAGCATTCATCCGCCTCCGAGCGCGAACGACACGCCCAGGGTGACGACGATGTTGAGCAGCGCGAGCGGCACGAGCGCGCGCCACACCTTCGCGAGCAGCGCGTCCATGCGCATGCGCACGGCGCTCGCGCGGATCGAGAACATGAGGATCGCCCACACGAGGACTTTCGCGAGGAACCCGAGGTCGCCGCCAGCGTCCGTCCAGCCGCCGAGGAAGAGCGACGCGAAGAGGCAGCCTGTCACGAGCAGCTTCCCGTACTCCGCGAGCAGCGTGAGGCTGAAGTAGACGCCGCCGTACTCCGTCTTCCAGCCGCCGACGAGCTCGCTCTCGGCCTCGAGGAGGTCGAAGGGGTTGCGCTCGACGCTCGCGACGGCCGCGATGAGGAAGAGGGCGAACGCGAGCGGCTGCGTAAGCGCGAACCACACGCCCATGTCCGCCTGGCGCTGCGCGATCTGCGCGATGTCGAGGGTGCCTGCCGAGAGCGCGACGCCCGCCGCCGAGAGCGCGAGCACCGCCTCGTACGACATCGCCATGCCGGCGGAGCGCAGTCCTCCGAGCGTGCTGAACTTGCTGTTGCTCGCCCACGCGCCCGCGAGCATCGCGATCGGGCCCATGCTCAGCAGCGCGAGCGCGATCACCAGGCTGTACTGCGACGAAGCGATCACGAGGCTCCCGATCGGCACGACGACGAGCGCGACGAACGCGGGCAGCACGAGCAGCACGGGGGCGAGCGCGAAGAGCCGCCTGTCGGAGCCCTCCGGGAAGATGATCTCCTTGCGCAGGAACTTGAGCATGTCGGCGACCGTCTGCAGCAGGCCCAAGGGCCCCGTGAAGACCGGCCCCCTGCGGCTGTGGATGCGCGCGATGAGCTTGCGCTCCGCCCAGCCGCCGAACGTCGCGAAGAGCGCGACCGCGATGAAGAGCGCGAGCGCGAGCAGCGCGAGGAAGAGCGGACGCGCGAGCGCCTCCCCGGCGAGCGACGCGAGCCGCCCGTACGCCGCGTCCGCGCCCTCGCGCAGGAAGAGGAGCCGCGGCGTCATCGGTCGCACTCCCCGAACACCGGATCGAGCGTCGCGAGCGTCGCGACCATGTCCTGCACGCTCATCCCCTTGCACAGCTTCGGGAGGATCGCGAGGGGTAGTTCGAGCCGTCGCTCACGAGCATGATCGCGCCCTCGCCGCGCGGACACTCGTTGCGCACGAACGCCTCGCCATCCTTCGGCGTCGCCATGCTCAGCGCGACGGGCGGGCGCAGCGTCATCGCGCCCTGCGCGCGGATCGGCCCCTCGGGCATGAGCGCGAGCGCCGCGCGCACGAGCCGCATGCTCTCGCGCATCTCGTCGCGGCGCACCTCGTAGCGCGCCCAGCAGTCGCCCGCGGCCCGCGTGACCATGCGGAAGCCCAGCTGCGTGTAGCGCAGGTACGGCGCGTGCGCGCGCACGTCGTAGGGCACGCCGCTCGCCCTCGCCGCCGGGCCAGTGAGCCCGTACGCGAGCGCGTCGCGCGCGCTGATCGCGCCGACGCCCTGCAGGCGCTCGCGGAAGAGGCCGTCGCGCTCCGTCGCGGCGAGGTACTCGGGCAGGACCTTCTCGAGGCGGTCGAGCTCGGCGAGGATCCTCGCCGCCTGCCCCGGCGTGAGGTCGTCGCGCAGGCCGCCGATGATCATCCAGCCGTACGTCATCCTGCCGCCCATGATGTCCTCGAAGACGTCGAGCAGGCGCTCGCGCTCGCGCATCGCCCAGACGAAGATCGTCGGCTGGCCCAGGTCCATGCTCAAGGTGCCGAGCCAGAAGAGGTGGCTCACGACGCGCTGCAGCTCGACCATCGCCATCCTCGCGCACACCGCGCGCTCGGGGGGCTCGAGCCCGATGAGCCTCTCGACGCACGAGATGTAGAGGTGCTCCCACGCCGCGGCCGCGATGTAGTCGAGCTTGTTCGCGATCGGCGTGAACTTGAAGTACATCCGGTTCTCCGCGAGCTTCTCGATGCCCCGGTGGATGTAGCCCACGTCCGGGTCGAGCGACACCACCGTCTCCGCGTCGAGCACGAGGCGCAGGCGCAAGACGCCGTGCGTGCTCGGGTGCTGCGGGCCGAAGCTAAGATCGGTTTCCGTAGAGCACCTCCTTGCGCAAGGGGAATCCCTCGTAGTCCTGGGGGAGCAGGATGCGGCGCGGGTCAGGGCTGCCCTCGAACACGATGCCGAGGAGATCGTACGTCTCGCGCTCGTGCCACACGGCGCCCGGCCACACGGACGCGACGCTCGGGATGCGCGCCTCGCCGTAGGGGAGCGCCACGCGCAGCACGACCGGCTCCGGCTCCTCGAGGCGCACGAGGTGGTACACGACCTCCCATCGGTCCCGCCAGTCGATGCCCGTGATGAGGCAGAGATGGGCGAAGCCCGCGCGATGCAGCGCGGCGCACGCGTCCACGATCCTCTTCCTGTCGACGGCGAACGCGCGGGCGCCCTTGCCCGGCGTCGCGATGCCTGCGAGGATCGCCGCGGGGTCCTGCGCCGCGGCCGCGCCCGCCGGGATCTCGCTCATCCGCGCCCCTCCGCGTCGGGAGCGGGCTGCCCCGTCGGCGTCGCGCGCGCGAGCTCGTCGGGCGTGGGCGCGATGCGCGGCTCTCCCGACTGGTGGCCCATGAGGAACGTCGGGTGCGCCATGACCTGCGCGAGCAGCTCCTCGCGCGTGACCTCGGGCATGCCGACGACCTGCGTCTTCCCTCTCCCGCGCCTTCCCGCCTTGCCCCGCTCGTCGATGAGCTCCTGCAGCTTCATGATCGCGAGGAGCAGCTGCTCGGGCCTCGGCGGGCAGCCGGGCACGTAGATGTCGACGGGGATGAGCTTGTCGACGCCGTTGATGACGCTGTAGCTGTCCCAGAACGGGCCGCCGCAGATCGCGCACTCGCCGAACGCGATCACGTGCTTGGGCTCGGGCATCTGCTCGTAGAGGCGCACGATGACGTCCTTGAGCTTGATCGTCGCGGGGCCCGCCACGATGAGCAGGTCCGCCTGCCTCGGGCTCGCGCGGAAGAACACGCCCATGCGGTCGCAGTCGTAGCGCGACGCCCCGAACGCCATCATCTCGATCGCGCAGCACTTGATGCCGAACGTGAGTGGCCAGAGGCTGCGCCCCTCGCTCCACGCGAAGAGCCCCTGCGTCATCTCCTGGATGAAGCCGCGCACGCTGTGCATGATGAATCCCTTGCCCGCGTGCGGGTCGTCCATGTCGCGCGCGTCGCGCAGCTCGGGGAGCGCGGGCAGCTCGGAGGGGAGCACCTTAAGCGACATAGTACCTCCTCCGGCGCATGCCGTGCACGAGGATGACGCACAGCGTGATCGTGCCGAGCAGCGCCGCCGCGAGCGTGTCAGCGCCCGCGCGCCCTCCCGGCGCGAGCGCGAGCAGGAACACGTAGAGCGCCGCGAGGTCGAACACGAGGAAGAGCGCGGCGTAGCCGATGAAGCCGAAGCCGATGTGGCGGCGCTCGCCCTTCGCGGGCATGCCGCACTCGTACGTCTGCTCCGCCGCGGGCCTGCGCGCGATCGGGCGCACGGCCCACGAGAAGGCGAGGAGGCCTGCGAGCAGGGCGACGCATACCGCGACGAAGGCGACGGCCGCCTCGCCGATGCCGTAGGCGGGCATCATCGCCATCGCAGGACCTCGGTCATCGCGGCGGCGTCGCAGTATCCTCTCTCCTCGTGCGCATTGCGGAGGTCGTACTGCTCCGCTCGGGAACTCCAAGTTCCCGGCGTCCCGGAAATCTCTGATTTCCGTGAGTCCCTCGCAGGATTTACGAAAATCGCCCTGCATGCGATGGAAATCCGAGATTTCCAGCGCGCCGGAAACTCTGGGTTTCCGAGCGAATCAGGCGATTTTCTGTCCTGCTCCAAGGCAATACGTGAGACTGAAGGGAGCGTTGCAGCAGTTGTCGCACGCTTCGTGAAGGATCTCTTAGAAGCTGTGAAGAGAAGCGCTGCCGCCATTCAGTGCCCCCCGCCCATCGCCATCCCTTCCATGCCGCTGCCCATGCCCTCCATCGCGCTCCCCTCGGGCGGGCTCGACGGCGTGAGCATGCCGTGGTCCTGGTCCATGTGGTCGATGTCCTGCCGGTAGACGGCCGCGCGCTGCAGGAAGCGCTCGTACGCGTCGTTCGTCACGTTCTCGTACTTGATGACGGTCATGATGCCGCCGGGGTCGAAGCCGTTGTCCATCGCGCTCATGCCCGCGTGGTCGTGGAGCATCCAGACGCCCGGGTTGTCCGCCTTGAACCACACGTCGTAGCGCTCGCCCGGCGCGATCGAGAGCGTGTCGACCGTGAAGGGCGCGGGGAGCCTGAAGCCGTCGCGGTGCGTGACCACGAACGCGTGGCCGTGGACGTGGATGCTGTGCTCGACGAGCCCGAGGTTGAGCAGGCGCAGGCGCACGACGTCGCCCTCCTTCACGACGATCGGGGCCGTCGCGGGGAACGCCTTGCCGTTGATGAGGAACTCGTTGAGGTCCGGGTCGAAGGGCATCATGAACTTGCGCCCGGGGGTCAGCAGCCAGGGGAGCTGCGCATCGGGCCCCGACGGCATCATGTCGCCCGGGAACGTGATGTGGTTGTGGTGCGTGTCGAACTCGTTGAAGATGAGGACGTGCTCGGCCGCGGGGGTCTCGTTGAAGGGGTCGCCGTCGTCGACGCCGCCGTGGCCCGCGGACGGGTCCACGATGAGCGCGCCGAACATGCCCAGCGTGATGTGGTGCGGGGCCTCGACGTGGCAGTGGTACATCTTCGTGCCGGACGGGCCCGCGGTGAAGTCGTACGTGAAGCTGCCGCCCGGCTGCACCGCGTCTTGCGTCACGTCGGGCACGCCGTCGAACTCGTCGCTGATGTTGTTGATGCCATGCCAGTGGATCGTGTGCGGGTCCGTGCCGTTGTTGACGAGCACCACGCGCACGCGGTCGCCCTCGGTCACCCTGATCGTCGGTGCCGGGACCTGCCCGTTGAACGTGAACATGGGGACCTTGACGCCGGGGCGGATCTCGTGGAGCGAGTTCTGCATGAAGATGCGGAAGACCTTGACGGGGGTGCCGTTCTCCATCACGATATCCGGGACCATCGGGGCGTCGGGGTCCGAGGGGTGCGTCGGGAAGAGCTGGAACCTCGCCCAGTAGTCGTCGAGGCTCGGCGGCGCGGGGTCGTTGTAGATGACGGGCTCCATCTCCATGTGCATGAGCGCCATGCTCGGGCGCGCGTTGTAGTTGTCGAACACGAGGCCGTCGGCGAACATGACGATGACGCTGCCGATGACGAAAAGGACGATGATCTTCATCCTGCCGGGGACCTCAGCCATGGATGCCACCCCGATTGCAGATCGTGCGAGCGCCGTTTTCCTTTCCGAACTCTCCTGCACTGCTCTGGGACACGCGACCGCTGCAGGCATTGACGAGTCGTACGTCGCTTTCCGGGCTTTCCTGTACATCTCTGGGACACGCAACGACAGTGCTGCCTTGGCGATGGAGCCGGGGCCGAAGTTCCGCGGCAAGCGGAGAGGCGAAGGCCCCGGTAAATCCTCGAGCGGAGCGAGAGTACGAGCGCCGCAGCACGAGAAGCGTCTCACCATCACTCATCCGCATCGCCTCACTCACTCCTGCTCCCTCCGAGCTCGCCCATGTCGATGCCACGCGTCGGCCGCGCGGCAGGCGGCTCGACGGGTTGCGGCGGCGAGCGCTTCACCACGAGCTGGGGCGGCACCGCGTTCGCGGGGATCGCGTCGGGCGTGCGCGCGCCCCACTGAGCGCCGCCTCGCGCCGCATCGGAGAGAGGAGCTGCAGGCGGTGCTGTCGCCGAGCGCGTATCCTGCGCGGGAGCGGCGGGCGCAGCAGGCCCCATGCCCGCGCCCGCGGAGTTCGGCGCGACGATGTCCGCCTGCGAGCGCACGGTCGCGTGCAGCGCCGCGAACGCGGCGAGGACCATGAGCGCGGCAGCGGCGACGCCGCCGAGGTATTTGCCCGCGGGCGAGGGCGGGGCCGCGGCCTGCGGGGCGCTCGCCCGCATGCACATCGGGTAGTCGTACGCGTGCGAGCAGTCCTTGCCGGGGGCGGGATGCGCGTACGCGCCGCCGAGCAGCGCGGCAGCGGCGACGACGCTGCCCGCGAGCAGCAGCGCGAGCACGAGCGCGAAGCGCGTCTGCGCGGACTGCTCGTCCTGCACGCCGCTCACTCCTCGGCCTCCCAGCTCGCGGGCGTCATGAGCTTCGACCTGCACGCGATGAAGACGGCGAGGATCGTCGCGAGCGGGATCGCGAAGGGCACCCACGGCGAGATCCCGACGGCGGTGAAGCGCTCGGAGAGGTGCGGGAAGAGCTCGTAGAGCCAGTAGCCCGCGAGCAGCGCGAGCATGATGATGTGCGGGATCGCGCCCGCGAGCGCCTCCTCCCACTCGATCTGCTTTCCGGGGTTCTCGTGCACCCACGCGAGCTCGGAGAGCCGGTACGCGAGGAAGAGGCTCCAGGCGGTGCCCATGACGATCATGAAGACCTCGACGAACGGCACGATCGTGAGCCACCACTGCGGGCCGCTGCCGAGCCACACCTGGATCATGCTCGCGTCCACGAGGTAGACGACGAGGATGTCGCGCGCGAACATGAGGTACGCGAACGGCAAATACGCGTAGCCGAAGTACGTGAGCGCGCGCCGCGTCGGGACGCGCAGGATGGCCGCGCTCGAGGCCGCGACGAAGAAGTACACGCCGAAGACGACGGCCATCGCGGCGACGATGTAGGTGCCCGCGTAGAGCCAGTGGAACTTGGTCGAGGGGAGCTGGAGGAACGCCGTGAGCCACGTCGCCCACTGGCCGAGCAGGCTGCCCTCGAGCGCGACGAACATCGCGAGCACGGCGATGATGCCGAGCGTGAAGAAGGTCTCGAAGCCGTTGAGCTGGATGCCCTTGAGGATCTCGTAGCCGGGCGGGGCGAGGGACATACGAAAGGCGCCTCACGGCGCCCTTTGCAGGGCTTTGCCTTCACGCCGCCTGGCCCCGCGGGCCCGCTGCGGTCGGTGTCCGCCTTGTGCGCGACGACGGCGTCGTTTGCCTCGACA
>JAJPEB010000007.1 GCA_023252315.1 Candidatus Woesearchaeota archaeon
CAAGATCGCGGCCGACTGGCGCTACGACCCCGAGAGGATCAAGCTCTACGTCGAGTAGGCTTCCCCTTTTCCTCAATTTTCCTCTTCTTTTCCCTCCCCCTCTTCCAGTACTCGTCGAAGTACGCCTTGAACGAGTCCGCGATGTGCGGGTTCACGATCTCGACGCACACCGCCTCGGGCGACTGCAGGATGACGAGCGTCGTGTCCGCGAACATCTCGAGCTGCGCGGGCGTCACGATGTCCGACGACATCAGCTTCGCCTCGCATCCCCGGTACGAGTTGCGGTTCGCGATCGTCGCGGGATCCGTGCCCGCATTGAAGAGCAGCCTGCACCTGATGCCCGCCGCCGCCCTGCGCACGTGGTCGCGCTGCCAGTAGAGGTGCTGCTCGTGCGGCTGCTCGGCGGGGATGCCGAGGAAGACGTACTCCTCGCCCCGCTTGAGCTTCTCGTAGCAGTGCTCGTGCGCGGTGCGGATGCCCCGAAAGCCGAAGTACATGCGCGCCTCGCTCTTTCGCGCCATCGCCTGCGCGAGCATGAGCTGCGGGAGGATGCGCTCGACCTCCCTGCGGTTCTCCTGCAGCCGCTCGCCCCGCTCGTCGATGTACTCGAGCAGCTTCGTCGGCTGCGCCGCCTGGAAGCGCTTCGTCTTCTCCTTCACGATGCACGAGACGAGCCCCTTCTGCATCAGCCGCTCGAGGAGCAGGTAGACGATGGATTTCGCGACGCCCGAGCGCTCGACGATGGGGCCGCTCGTGCTCGAGCCGACCTCGAGGAGCGCGAGGTAGACCTTGATCTCGCCGTCGGTGAGGCCTGCGTCGTGGAGGGGGGAGGTGTCCATGGACGCGCCGCAGGAGCGGGCGTATTTCAGGCTTTGCCCTCTTACACCAGTCCTGGTGTGCACATATTGAATAAATGGAACCATCATAAAGTGGTTACAGAAGAGGTGACCACATGAGACATGCAATCGCGAAGACCATCGCAGGGGCGGGGCTGCTCGCGCTGCTCGCGCGCCCTGCAGCCGCGGGATCGTGGGGCAACGTGCAGCCCGCGTACGACGCGAAGGACAGGCACGCGACGGTGCGCGTCGAGGGCGGCGCGGACCTCTCCGATAAGGTCAATGTGTACGGGTTCGCGGACCTCGACGCGACGGGCGAGAAGCCGTTCGATCTCACGGGCGTCTATGCGGAGGGGCGCATCGCGCGCTCGCTCGGAGACGTCTCGAGGAAGCTCAAGGACGTGAGCGCGGCCGTCGAGTACAACGGCGGCACGGGAGGGGGCGGCACGATGCGCCTCGGCGCGATATACAAGCCGGACCTGGGCGAGGGCCAGACGCTCATCGTCAAGGCATTCCCCGTCGGCACGAACGGCGCCGGCCCGCAGGCGAGCGTGTTCAGGCAAGGGCGCATCTCGCAAGCATGGAGCGGCAGCGTGCTCGTCGACTACAACGTGAAGCCCGGCACGCTCTACTCCGAGCTCGAGCTCGACAGGAAGGTGGGGAACGGGATCGAGGCGTTCGCGCAGGTGCGGCTCTCGACGGGCCACGGCGCGGGAAGCCCGACTCCGATCATCGGGATCAAGTACGGCAGGTAGCCTTCTCTCTTTTTCCTTTCCCCTCATAACCAATATAAGAGCGGGCCGTGCCCTGCGGGAGATGGATTTCGCCGAACTCCTCGACGCCGCAGCGGCATTCATCCGCGCGCACGACGATCTCACCCTCATCAGCCACGCGGACGCGGACGGCATCTGCGCGAGCGCCATCCTCTCGCGGACGTGCGAGCGCGCAGGCAAGCGGGCGCAGGTGCGCTTCCTCGACCAGCCCAGCGCTCCCGCGTTCGCGGCGCTCGCGGCGCAGGCGCAAGGCCCCGTCGTCTTCGTCGACATGGGCTCGTCGCATCTCGCGCGCATCGAGGAGCTCTTCACGGCCCCCACGCTCATCCTCGACCACCACCAGGCGCAGGGCGAGGCGCGCCGTGCGCTGCTCGTCAACCCGTTCCTGTGCGGCCTTGACGGCACGCGCGACATCAGCGCGGCGGGCATCGCGTGGGAGGTCGCGTCGCGCGTCGGGGACGCGGACGACCTGCTGCCGGTCGCGCTCATCGGCGCGCAGGCGGACAACCAGGAGCGCGGCGCGTTCCAGGGCAGCAACAAGCGGATGCTCGAGCGTGCGGGCGCGGCGGGGCTCGTCGCGACACGCGAGGGCGCGCGCCTCTACGGCACGCAGTCGCGACCGCTCGCGCGCCTCATCGCGCACAGCTACGACCTCGAGATCCCCGAGCTGCGCAAGAACCCCGCCGCAGCGAGACGCCTGCTCGATCGCCTCGGCATCCCCGCGTTCGAGGGCGGGCGCGAGCGCATGCTCGCAGACCTCACTGCCCGCGAGCGCCTAGCGCTCGACGAGGAGCTGATCCGAAGATCGCCGCATCCGCAGGCGCGCATCGTGCACTACACGCTGCCTGGGCTCGCGGGCGCGCTGCGCGACACGCGCGAGGCGGGCACGCTGCTCAACGCATGCGGCAGGCTCGGCCGGCCCGAGCTCGCGCTGCGCGTGCTGCTCGAGGGGAATCCGACGCTCGCGCGCGACGTCCAGGAGGCGTACACGCACGCGCTGCACGCGGCGCACGCATGGTACCTGCGCGGCGAGCGCGTGACGCGCGCGGGAGACTTGGTCGTGATCGACGCAGGAGACGACGTCCCCGCGGCGCTCGCGGGCACGCTGTGCAGCGTGCTCGTGCGCGGGCGCGAGGTGGACGAGGCCACGACGGTCGTGTGCCTCGCGCGCAACGCGGACGGCACCTCGACGACGAAGGTGAGCGCGCGCACCGCGGGGACGCGCGACCTCGCGCCCCTCGTCTCGGCCGCGGCCGCGGCGGTGGGCGGCGAGGGGGGAGGGCATGCCGTCGCTGCAGGAGCGGTGATCCCGAGCGCGCAGGAGGCGGCGTTCGTCGACGCGCTGCTGCGCGGCGCCGCAGTGCGCAGGTAAGGCATATTTCCCGAAAATTGTTACTATATTAAAGTGGTAAAAATAGCAAAATATTTAAACTCGCACCTCCTATGAGCGCACGGGGGTACATGATGAAGCTCTTCAGGCTGTTCGCCATCGGCGCCATCTTCACGCTCGGCATCGTCGCGGGGCTGCTGCTCGCGCAGGCGCAAGGCGGCGGCGCGTGGCAGGAGGCGCCGAGAAGCGCGCTGCTCCAGGTCACGGGCCCGCAGCCGCGCGCGTCTCCCGCGGACCGCGTGGGCGAGCGGCAGATCGAGGTCTACGGCGATCGCGTCGTGCTCGACGTCGCGCAGGCGCAGTGGGCGCGCTTCTCAGACACGAAGAGCATGGAGCCCGTGATCACCGCGGGCAGCAACGCGATCGAGGTCGTGCCGGGCAACGAGAGCCAGGTGCAGGTGGGCGACATCGTGAGCTACCAGAGCGAGTACGCAAACGGCTACATCATCCACCGCGTCGCGTACAAGGGCGAGGACGAGCACGGGACCTACTTCATCATGAAGGGCGACAACCTGCCGACGAGCGACCCCGGCAGGGTGCGCTTCTCGCAGATCAAGAGCGTGGTCGTCGCGATCGTGTACTGAGGGCAGCCATGCGCAACAAAGACCTGAAGCATATCGTCCAGTACCAGACCGCATTCTCCTCCTATTTCGAGCTCTGTGAGCAGCCCTCCTCGTACTTCCTCGTCCAGGGCCGCTGCGCCCTCGACCAGCTCACAGAGAGCATGTGCGAGTTCGACGCGCTCTACCCTCCCGGCAAGAGGAGCGCGCTCAACGAGGTCGCCGAGACGCGGATGATCGGCCTCCATGCGCTCGTGTACCTGAAGGAGAGGCTCGATCTTGCCGAGAGGATGCGGGCACCCGCCTCTATCCTCAAGCCGGGCGTGCGAGAGGACCACTCCCACAGGATGAACGCAGGACTGCTCGCGAGCCTCCTCCCTGAGCACCGCGTCCAAGCACTGAGCTTCCACACACTCTACTTACGTATCGCCGCGAACGCAGAGCAAGTGCAAAGATCGCTCGGGAGCGGAGACTTCGAGACGATGAGTCGATTCTCGAACACCGTCGCGGGGCTCGCGAATGAGATAGAGTGGATCTACAAGTCGTCGCGTCGAGAGCTCGGCGACCTCCAGCAAGAGCTCGAATGCTATCCCGCAACGCTGCGGCACTACGAGCAGATCCCAGGCCTCGAGGGAAAAGCCGCCGAGATGAAGATACTGCAGGCCGCCAAGAGGAGGAAGTGCGAGAGCCTCGAGGCGCTCGTGAAGCTCCAGGACTCGATCACGAGCAAGGCACGGCTCGTCGTCAACAACGATCCTTCGTCGCTCTGAACCATACGCCATCTTTTTATATCTCTTCTCAGCCATCGCACCCTATGCCCGAACTGAGCAAGGAGGAGCTCGACCACTACGTGCGCGCGGGGCGCGTCGCGCAAGGCGCGCTCAAGCACGGCGTGAGGCTCATCAAGCCCGGCGCGTCCATGCGCGAGACGCTCGACGCGGTCGAGGAGTACATCCGCAAGCGCGGCTGCGAGCCCGCGTTCCCCGCGCAGAGCTGCACGAACGACATCGCGGCGCACTACTGCCCGACCGAGCAGGACGACGTCGTGTACAAGGAGACCGACCTCGTGAAGCTCGACGTCGGCGTGCACAGCGACGGCCACATCGGCGACAACGCGACGACCGTGAGCCTCGACGGGAAATACGACGATCTCATCGCGGGCGTGAAGGAGGCGCTCGACGCGGCGGAGCGGCTGCTCAGGCCCGGGTGCACGCCCGACGACACGGGCGCCGCGATCCAGTCCGCGCTCGAGGCGCGCGGCTTCCGGCCCGTGCGCAACCTCACGGGCCACGGGCTCGCGCGCTACACCGTGCACACGGAGCCGACGATGCCCAACTACGCCTCGGGCGAGCGCGGCGCGCTGAGGGAGGGCCAGGTGATCGCGATCGAGCCCTTCGGCACGACGGGCAGCGCAGGCATGATCTACAATGCGCCGAGCCCGACGGTGTTCTCGCAGGCAGGCCAGGCGCCCGTGCGCAGCCCCTACGCGCGCGCCGCCTACGACATCGTCAAGCGCTACAACGGGCTGCCGTTCACGACGCGCTGGATCACGCGCGAGCTCGGCGGGCGCGGGCTGCTCGGCCTCAACGAGCTGCGGCGCGCGCGCATGCTCACCGAGTACCCGCCGCTCAAGGAGAAGTCGGGCGGCATCGTCGCGCAGCACGAGCACACGTTCCTGATCACGAAGACGGGGTACAGGAGGCTCACGGACGATGACTGAGCGAGCGCGCGAAGCCTCCAGGACCCGCGTATGCCTTTGAAGGGTGCCACGTGTATCTCTCGAACGCTTCAGAAGGGACGGAGCTCGACGACACCAACCTGCATTGGGACCGCTCCGGGTCCCAGGCGTACTCCTCGAGCATCCCTACGATCGGGAGCAGGCCCGTCTCGTTCCTCGTCATGGCGAGGATGTCGCATTCCTTCGCGTTCTCGTCGATGGCGCAGTAGAACCTCCTCCGCACTCCCCGCGGGCCGAGGGAGAGCGTCTCGCTCGTGCCCGTCCTGCTCTTGCGCACGAGGCGCGCCCCCCGCTCGTCGGCCTCCTCCCTTTCGTCGTCGTAGTTGAGCTGGGGAAGCACGGATTGCCTGTTCACCACGACGACGTCGTCGAGGGCGAGCGCGTAGTTTATCGCGGTGGCGAGGCGCTTTCCCGTGTGGAGGCGCGACGACGCGGGCAGGAGCCTGCTGTAGAGCTTCGCGCAGTCTATCTGCGCATGGGTCTCGCCGAACACTTCCTGCGCCGCGGGGAAGAACGTCCTGACATCCGAGAAAAGCCTTTCCGCAACTGCAGCGCCCTTCTCGGTCTCGCCCTTGATGAGCCCGTCTGCGAAGAGGACGAATTTCCCGCCCGGGGCCTTGACGAACGCGCGCGCCCTGTCCGAATCCCTCAGCTGGTATTCCGAGAGCTGCGCGAAGAACCCGGAGTCGAAGATGCAGGCGTTCTCGGCGTCGGGACGGTAGAGCTCCCGCTGGATCACGAAATGCTCCCTGAGATGGCGCGAGGAGTGGAGGAACACGCCGATGAAGCCGCGCAGGATCTTGTTCTCCTCCCCTACGATGCCCAGGTACTGCCTGTCGGGGTTCTCCATTTTCCCGACGACGCGCAGCATGTCCTGGTAGTTCATGCCCATGGCGTGCCGGAAGAGCTCCTCTTGGGCATCACGAAGCGTCCGTGCCATGTGACCGGGCAGAATAAATGTCCTGAAGATAAATCTTTCCCCATAAGACACTACTAAAAAGTAATTACTTTTTCTCGAAATCGCCGAGGCTGACCTGTCCCTTACGCTTATGGGGTTTGACCGCGAGGTCGGCCTCGAGCACCTTCTCGCCCACCTGCTCCTTCACGCTCGCGGCGGTCTTCTCCCCCAGCAGCGCGCGCAGCGTGCTGTACTCCACGCGCTTCACGTCCTCGATCCCGCGCACGCCGTTGGCGTAGAGCTTGCGCGCGCGCACGCGCCCGATCCCAGAGAGGCGCAGCAGCGCGAGCAGCTCCTCCTTCGCGCCGTGCTCGATGCGCACGCGCAGCCGCTCGAGGCCCGCGATGATCGGATGCCAGCGCATGAGCTTGCTCAGCTCGACGAGCGAGTAGAGCAGCCAGTCCGCGATCGATCGCTTCGCCTGCAGCTCGCCCGGCGTCACGCCGTAGCGCTCGAGCAGCGCATCCTCGCCCAGCTCCTCGATCCACCCCTGCAGCACGAGCGCGAGCTTGAGCGCCGAGAGGAACTCGTCGTAGCCGTCGCTGTAGAGGCCTGGCGCCGGCACGAGCAGGTCGCGCTCGCACGAGATGAGCAGCCTGTCCATCGCCTCGACCTCGCCTTGGCGCACGTTGGGGACCGGGCGCATCTCGAGCGTGCCCGCGAGCAGGTGCAGCATGGGCAGCTCGCCGAGCGCGCGCCCCTGCGCGAGCGCGTCCTCGATCGCGCCTAGCAGCCGGTGCGCCGTGAACGGGTCGAGGTAGAGCTTCGCCACGCGCTCGCCGAGCGGGGTCGCCACCAGCGCGCCATCGCTCGCGCCCGCGAGCTCGGCCGCCGAGACGAAGTCCCCTCGCGCGCCGGGCTCCCCCTCGACGAAGCCCCACTCGCGCAGCAGCGCGACCATGCGGTCGAGGATGCCGTGCAGGCGCCGAGTGTCGCCGTACTGGAACGCGTAGAACGTCTCGTCGAAGAACGCGTAGAGCGTCTGCGTGCCGTGCACGTAGCCCGACGCGATGAGCGAGAGCACGTAGGTGCGCAGCACGGGCTCGACCGCGAGCTTGCTCGAGATCTCCTCTGGCGCGCCGCGCAGGTACTTCTCGACGATGCGTTCCTTGTCGTCCTCGTCCTTCGCGATGCAGATCGCCTCTCCCACGTCCTCCTTGCCGGGGCGCCCCGCGCGCCCCGCCATCTGCTCGTACTCGAGCACGGGGATGTCCGCCATGCCCCACGACGTGCCTGAGGAGAAGCGCTTGAGGTCGCGGATCACGCTGCGGTACGCGGGGAGGTCCATGCCCATCGCGAGCGTGGGCGTCGCGGTGATGATGCGGATCGTGCCCTCGCGAAAGCTCGTCTCGACGAGCTCGCGCTGGCCGCCCGTGAGGCCCGCATGGTGGAACGCGATGCCCTTGCGCACGCAGGCCGCGAGCCTGTGGCACTGCTTCGTCGGCGAGCTCACCGCGGAGAGGATGCGGCGCGCGAGATCCTCGAGCTGCCCGTTCGTCTCCTTCGTCTTGTGCGCGATCTTCTCGGCGAGGCTCTCGGCGCCGCGCTTGGTGGAGCAGAAGACGAGCGCCTGCTTGGCGTGCGCGAGCGTGTCGAGCGCGATGTTCACCGTGTCGTCGTCGCAGGCCTGCGCGACCTGCGCTGTGCGGGGCATGGAGGCCGGATGGGACCGAGGTTTAAATGCCTTCGCGGCGATATTCCTGTGGCCCGCCGAGCAGGCGCCCCGCCAGGGAGAGGAGCTCCGGGAGGAATCCCCCGCGCACGGGCCCGGACGCGAGCCTCGGGTACGCCCCCCGCAGATGCGCGAGCTGCTCCTCTCCGCTCGGATCGGGGAACAGCGTCGCGCAGTTGAGCTGGTCGGCATCGTAGAGCAGTACGAACGGGTGGTGCCACCTGCGCACCAGGCGCACGCAGAGCTCTTCCCTCGCTGCGATCGCGATGCCCCCTTGGGCCATGCGCTTGAGCACGAACGCGTCTTGCGCAGGCACGCCCGCGTATCTCCCCTCGAGGGCGCGCACGTAGTCGAACGCGCCGCTCGTCTTGAGCAGCGGCGAGAACCCGTCCACCGCCACCTTGCCATCATCGCCCGCGAGCGGGTCGTGCCGGGACTTGCTCCTGTACCTCGACGGTATCATGTCCCGCAGCTCCTGCGCGCTCAGGGCCGGCGCGTAGACCCTCCAGAACCTCCAGCGATCCTTCTCGCGCGTCTCCTCCAGCACGAATCCGTAGCGGAAGAAGTCATCCAGGACCCTGATCGTAGGGAGGACGTGGGGCTGGCTCGCATCCTCATCCACGACGCCCGCAAGCTCGTCCGCGAGCTTCCCCGACGTCATCTCGCCCATGAACGCCTGCGCGAGGTCGCGCATCGTGAACCTGAACGCGACGCCGCAGGGGATATCTTCGACGCGCGGGAACGCGGGATTTCCGAACGTCGTGTCGCGGCGAGCGTAGTTCCTCGAGAAACGCAGCGAGAGCCCGTCCGCCTGCGCGGACCCGAGCGCGATATCGAGATGATAGACGCCCGAATCCCTCTCCTGCCACAGCGTCGCGCATCGCTCCTCGAGGCCCATGGCCTGCGGAAGCCGTGCCGAAGTTATAAACGCCGAGGCCGGGCACTCCTTCGCAGTGGGGATGCGAGCCCGCGCAGGGAGCGAACTGAAAACTTTTTAAACGCACTTCCTGTCCGGGGAGCCGCTGTCCCTGTAGCTTAGCGGTAGAGCGCGTGGCTGTTAACCACGAGGTCGCCGGTTCGATCCCGGCCGGGGACGTCTTCCATCGGGCGGGCTGTCATCCTCCGTCGAAGCCCATGCAAATGTTTTTAAACGTCTTCGAAGTCCTCCGCGCTAGCGGGGTGGAGCAGCTAGGAGTGCTTGCCGGGCTCATAACCCGGAGGTCGGTGGTTCAAATCCACCCCCCGCTACTTCTCATCGCCCGCAACGCTTAAAAAAGACGGCGGGCTCGCAATCGCACTGCCTCGGTCGCATAGCCTGGTATTGCGCGGGATTGCTAATCCCGTCCCGAAAGGGAGCGTGAGTTCAAATCTCACCCGAGGCGTTCTCCTCGGCAGCGGGCAAGCAGAGCCAGAGAATCAGAGAACATGAAAGAAAAAGAAAGGAGCTAGTACGAGGAGCCCGAGCTCTCCTCGCGCGAGCCCTCTCCCGTGCGCCCTTCCATGCTCAGGCGGCTCACGATGTCGTCGCGCTCGAGGCCCTCGACATCGATATTGCGCTTGCGCGCCTCCGAGTTGAGGTCGGAGAGCGACATGTCCTCGTACCTCGATCTGCTCGCGCCGGAATCGCCCGAGCGCCCCTGGGCCGAGTCCTCGCGGCCCATGCCCTGGCCGCCGCTGCGGCCCATGCCCGAGTCCGAGCCCTGGCGATCGCTGCCGAGCCCTTCCGAGCTGCGCCCCTGCTGCGAGCCCTGCGAGCCGCCCATGCTGCCCGACGAGTCGTCGCTCATGCCGCTCTCGACCCTGCCGCCGCGCTGGCCACCGCCCGCATTCTGGCTGCCGCCGAGGCTCGAGCCTGCTCTCGAGGTCTCGTCCTTGCCGCTGCGCGAATCCTTGCCGGCATTGCCGGTGCTGCCCGAGCTCGTGGTGCCCGAGCTCTTGCTGCCGGCGTCCTTGCCGTTGTCCCTGGTCATGATCTCACCTCGCATGTTGGTGGGAGAGAAGTGGGGTCCATCCTATTCTTCCACGCATGGAAAAATTCCAATATGAGGGGCGAATTTTGGGGGCAGAGAGGCAAGGGCGCAAGGAAGAGCTGCGCACCATTCCAGAGCGAGCGCTCACTGCACGGGCGGTGTGGGGGCCTCGGGATGCACGGGCTCGGTCCCCTCGTCCTCGCGCTCGCGCTTCTCGTCGACGAGCTTCGCCTCCTCCTCGACCTCCTCGTCCTCGCGGCGCTCGGCTGGCGTCTTCGCAGCCTCCTCCCTCGCCTCGACCTCCTCGTCCTCGACCCTGACATCGCGCTTGAGTTCGTCGCCGTCCGGAAGCGTAGGAAGATCCTTCGTGAGGATGTCCGAGAAGCGCCAGATCGCGACGAGCGCCACGACCATGAGCGCGCCGAGGTAGTACTTCCACGGCAGGTCGAAGAACACGAGCGCCGCCGCCATCGCCGAGAGCGCGAGCCTGATGAGATCCTCCGTCTTGCCGAATGCGTGGGCCGCCCACAGGAACAGGCAATAGGCGGTGTGGCACAGGAAGATCCAGAAGACATAGGGCACGCGCACCTCGACCATCTCGAGCGCGAACACCGCTGCGAGCGCGCCGTAGACGATGATCGAGCGCCATTTCTCCCACCGCTTCTCCTCGTGTACGTGCTCGCGCGCTCGCGCTGCCTCGCTCGCCATGTGCGCAGGGGAAGCCGCACCGCTATAAAATCCTGCGCGGCTGCTGCGAGCGAGGCGCACCGTTACGTCCCATACCACAATGCCAAGGGACGGTTTTTATGCAATTATCCACTTAGCAAGGGCATCGGAGGTGGCGCATGCGCGACGAGGAGAGAGGGACGGCATCGACATGGGAGGGCGCGAAGATGCCCACGCACCCCGCGCTCAATCGCTCCACGAGCTGCGACGTGTGCGTGATCGGGGGCGGCATCGCGGGCATCACGTGCGCCTACATGCTCATGCGCGAGGGCAAGAGCGTCGTGCTCCTCGAGCGCGCCACGCTCGCGAGCGGCGAGACGATGCGCACGAGCGCGCACCTCATGAGCGCCTGCGACGACCGCTTCCTCGAGCTCGAGCGCCTGCACGGCGAGCGCGGAGCGCTCCTCTTCGCGCAGAGCCACGCCGCTGCGATCGACGAGATCGAGGCGATCGTGCGCCGCGAGCGCATCGCGTGCGACTTCGAGCGCGTGCCCGGCTACCTTTTCGCGCACGAGCGCGCGCAGGAGCCCATGCTCTCGCGCGAGCTCGAGGCCGCGCGTAGGGCGGGCCTCACCGTCGAGATGCGGCCCCGCGCGCCGCTCGAGGGGGTCGACACCGGGCCTTGCATCGAGTTCGCGCACCAGGGGCGATTCCACCCGCTCAAGTACCTCGCGCATCTCGCGCGCACGCTCGCGAAGGGCGGCGTCGCGATCCACGAGCGCACCCATGTCTCGGGCGTCGAGGGAGGAGAGAGCGTGCGCGTACGCACGCAGGGAGGGAAGACGGTGACCGCGCGCGCGGCGATCGTCGCCACGAACTCTCCCATCAACACGCGCATCGCGATGCACACGAAGCAGGTGCCGTGGCGCTCGTACGTGGTCGCGGCCCCCGTGGCGAAGGGGAGCGTCAACGACGCGCTCTACTGGGACACCGCCGAGAGCTACCACTACATCCGCATCCAGCCGGGAGCGCGCACGGATCTGCTCATCGTCGGCGGCGGCGAGGACCACAAGACGGGGCAGGCGCACGACACGAGGGAGCGCTTCACGCGCCTTGAGCGGTGGGCGCGCGAGCGATTCCCCCATATGGGCGCGGTCGCGCTACGTTGGTCGGGCCAGATCATGGAGCCGATCGACAAGGTCGCGCTCATCGGCAAGAGCCCGGGCATGGGGCAGGAGAACGTCTACGTCGTGACGGGGGATTCCGGCCAGGGCATGACCCATGGCACGATCGCGGGCCTGATGCTCGCCGACCTCATCGCGGGGCGCGAGAGCCCCTGGGCGGCGCTCTACGACCCGTCCCGCGTGACGGTGCGCGCGGCGCCCGAGTTCGCGCACGAGGGATTCGGCATGGCGAGCCAGTACGTGGATCTCGTGACGCCGGGAGAGGCGGCCTCCGCCGCCGAGATCCCGCGCGGCGAGGGCATGGTCGTGCGCGAGGGCATGCGCAAGCTCGCGATCTACCGCGACCCGCGCGGCGCCCTGCACGAGTGCTCCGCGATCTGCCCGCACCTCGGCTGCGTGGTCGGCTGGAACGACGCCGAGAAGAGCTGGGACTGCCCGTGCCACGGCTCGCGCTTCACGCCCTACGGCGGCCTGATCCGCGGCCCCGCGACCGCCCCGCTCGCTCCCGCGAGGGAAGAGGCGCATCCCGAGCCTGCGCGCGGGAAAGGAGAGGCCTAGGAGAAGGTGAAACGGTCGAGGGCAGGCCCGGCCGCGTTCGCCAAGGATTCCCGCTTCGCCGCTCCTTCGCGCGGGCATGCTCACGCCGACGGCTGCTCATCCCGGTACGCCACGTACGAGTAGACGACCGAGACGACCGCCGAGAGCATGAGCGAGCCCACGACGAGCCAGAGCGCAGCGCGCGGGAACGCGACGCCGAGCAGCATCACGATGCCCGCGCCCATGAAGAGCCTGCCCGCGAGCGCGTGCGTGCGGTCCCACACGCGATCGCTCGAGAGCGTCCAGGGCGTGCGCACGCCGATAAGCCAGTTGCGCTTCGTCTTGCCGAGCAGCGCGCCCAGCGCGATCGTGAACGGGCAGAAGCCGAGCGCGAGCGCGCGCGGGATGCTCACGAGCATGCCGAGGTTCCATAGCAGCGTCACGAAATGGACATAGACGAGCATCGCCACGAGCGCGAGGATGAAGAGGTCGTAGTAGCGCCGGAACTTGGCGACGTTCTTGCGCAGGGGGTCGAGGGACGGGATGAACCAGAGCAGCAGCGCGAGCGCCGCCGTGATGGCGGGCAGCAGGAAGAGCCCCACCGCCTTGGGCAGCGTGCGGTTCGCGCCGCCCTGCGCGTCCCAGTGCGAGGCGATGCGCGCGGGCAGCTGCGGCGCGACGAGGGCGCTCGCCACGAGCGCGAGGGCGATGAGGATCGCTATGAGGACGGGAACGGTGCGCATGCGGTGGCGCAGACGCGCTCGCTTATCTGCGTTGCCCTCCGATGCGTGCGGCAGGCGGGAGGGCGGCCGCAACATTCATGAAGGCGTGGCTCTTCCCTACCTACGCATCTCCCTGCGCCGCGGGGGATCGACGTGATTTTCTGGCCAGCAGTGCATATAGCGCATGGCAAACCCATTCATACATGCCCTGCTTCTCGACGTCGGAGGTGGTAGTATGGCCACGAACGGACAGAACGGCAAGTCGACGAAGAAGGGCGCGAGCGGCAAGACCGGCGGCAGCAATGGAAGGAAGGCGGGGTCGTCTGACCTTTCCCGAAACGACGAGTGGTAGGGACCGTATCTCCTTCTTTTCCCCTTCTGTTTCCCGATCACGCATACGCACGCAACGTATCTGAACTGCTGCTTGAGGTGAACCCATGGCGAGGATCGCGGTCCTGATCGGCCCCGAATTCGAGGATAGCGAGTACGCGCAGCCCGCGAAGGCGTTGCGCGACGCGGGCCACGAGCTCACGCACGTCGGCATCGCGCAAGGCGAGGTCAAGGGCAAGAACGGCAAGGCGACCGCGACGATCGACCTCCTCGCGCAGCGCGCGAAGGCGGCGGACTTCGACGCGCTCTTCATCCCCGGCGGCCACTCCCCCGACAACATCCGCAAGGACAAGGACGTCGTGCGGCTCGCGAAGGAGATGCTCGAGAGCGGCAAGCCCGTGCTCGCGATCTGCCATGGGCCGCAGGTCCTCCTCAGCGCGGGGATGGTGCGCGGGCGCACGATGACCGCATGGCAGACCGTGCAGAAGGACCTCGAGCTCGCGGGCGCGATCGTGCACGACGAGAAGGTCGTCGCCGACGGCAACCTCGTGACGAGCCGCAAGCCCGACGACATCCCGTTCTTCATCGACGCGTCGCTCGAGAAGCTCGGTTCGGGGAAGGAGCGCGCTCGCGGCGTCGCGGGAGCGCCGGCCTAGGGGGAGGGGATCGCCTCCTCGTAGAGCCGTCCGTGCCCCATATAGATGACACGCGCGTGCTCGAGGTCCGCGAGATACGCCTGCACGCCCGCAGCGGCGATGGCATCGAGGAACGCGGGGTAATCCGTCGTGCCCGCCTGCGTCGCGCGCAGCGCCGCGATCGTCTTCTCCTGCGAGAACGAGGGCGCCACGCTGCGCGAGGCCTCTCCGCGGTGCGTGTCCGAGCCCTGCGCGCCGCAGTACGTGATCGTGCCCGTCGCGACATCGACGACGTACATGCGCACCCCCGCGTGCGCGAGCAGCTGCGCGAGCCTCGGGTACTTCGCCTTCTCCGTGGCAGCGGTGCGGTAGACGTCCTTGATCGCGGAGGGGAGCGAGGCCATGGCGCCTGACTCCAATGCGCGGTTCATAAATCTTTTGCGCAGGTGTCGCTTGACGCCGCAACGGCGGGCGGCGCAGGAGGCCATAGCGCCGGAGAATCGGGAGGAAAGGAGGACCCTGAAGGGAAGAAGGGCCGCGACCCGTCTAGAAGAACACGTGCTCCTTCGGGAAGCGCACCTTGGGCTTCGGGGCGTCGCTCGCGTAGCCGATGGGGCACAGCGTCGTCGGGACGATATTCGCCGGCAGCTTGAGGACCTTCGCGAACTCCTCGGGGCTGAAGCCCTCCATCGGGCACGAGTCGAGGCCGAGCGCCTTCGCGCCGTTGATCGCGTTGCCGAGCGCGAGGTACACCTGCCGCTGCGCCCACGCGAGGCGCCTCTCGCCCGTGAGGCCCTCCGCGAAGCCGTGCATCGCGGCGACGTACTGCTCGGGCGCGCCGGCCTTCGCGAGCATGTCGATGTTGTCCTCGAGCTCCGTGTCGGCGCAGAACACGAGCAGGTGCGAGCACGTCGTGATCTGCGGCTGGTTCCACGCGTGGGGAGCGAGCGCCTTCTTCGTCGCGTCGTCCGTCACGACCTTGATGCGCCAAGGCTGGATGTTGTACGACGACGCTGCGTTGCGGATGAGCTCCTGCAGCTGCGCGAACTTCTCCTGCGGGACCTTCTTGCCGTCGAACGTCTTCGTCGCGTAGCGCTGCATGACGACCTGGGGGAACTCCATGACGATGCCTCCGGCGCGCCTCGGCGGCCGATACGGGATATCGGTTATCCGATATATAAGGGTTCGCTTTTGGATTCGCTTCATCTGAATAGCGCATCTGCCTCCCTCGCCACCGCTGCTGCCTTGGAGTCGAACAGGAGAAGGGCCGATTCGTGCAGGCCCTTCGACGTAAGGCCCCGGAACCGCTCGGAAATCTCCAAGATTTCCGGCGTGCTGGAAAGTCGAAACTTTCCATCAGGAGTGAGGTACGTGCTCCGCAGCAGCCAGGAACTCCCGATTCTATGCTGGTTCCATTCTACTACGCCACTCCCCACCCGCGCTGCGCACGTTTAAAAATTCCCGGCGCTTCCTCCTGTCATGCCCTTCAAGCTCGTCTCGAAATTCGCGCCCGCGGGCGGCCAGCCCGAGGCCATCAGGAAGCTGACCGAGGGCTACGCGAAGTACCCGACGCAGACCCTGCTCGGCATCACGGGCTCGGGCAAGACGTTCGTGATGGCGAACCTCATCAGCAACGTCCAGAAGCCGACGCTCGTGCTCGCGCACAACAAGACGCTCGCGGCCCAGCTCTACCAGGAGCTCAAGGAGTTCTTCCCCGAGAACCGCGTCGAGTACTTCATCAGCTACTACGACTACTACCAGCCCGAGTCCTACATGCCGACGAGCGACCTCTACATCGAGAAGGAGGCGACGGTCAACGAGCAGATCGAGAAGATGCGCCTCAAGGCGACGTCGTCGCTGCTCGCGCGCGACGACGTGATCGTGGTCGCGAGCATCTCGTGCATCTACGGCATCGGCGACCCCTCCGACGTCAAGCAGCTCGCGCTCGACCTCAGGAAGGGCGCGCGCATCGGCAGGCAGGAGATCGTGCGCAAGCTCGTGCAGATGCAGTACGAGCGCAACCCCTCGGGGCTCGAGCAGGGCCAGTTCCGCGTGCGCGGCGACGTCATCGACATCTACCCCGCCTACGACGACAGCGTCGTGCGCGTCGAGCTCTTCGGCGACGAGATCGAGCGGCTCTCGGAGGTGCACGCGGTCACGGGCGACGTCATCAGCTCGCCGGGCGAGATCAAGGTCTTCCCGGCGAAGCAGTTCGTCGTGCCCGAGGAGAAGCACGAGCGCGCGATCGCGCAGATCAAGGAGGAGCTCGAGGAGCACCTGCCGACGATGCCCGAGCTCGAGCGCCAGCGCCTCGAGCGCAGGGTCAAGTACGACCTCGAGATGATCGACGAGGTCGGCTACTGCTCGGGCATCGAGAACTACTCGCGCCACTTCGACGGCCGAAGCCCCGGCGAGCCGCCCTTCGTGCTCCTCGACTACTTCCCGAAGGACTTCCTGCTCATCGTCGACGAGTCGCACCAGACGCTCCCGCAGGCGCGCGGCATGGAGCGCGGCGACTACAGCCGCAAGAAGAACCTCGTCGACTTCGGCTTCCGCCTGCCGTGCGCGTTCGACAACCGCCCGCTCAAGTTCCCCGAGTTCGAGAAGTACTTCCGCCACGCGCTCTTCGTCTCCGCGACGCCCGGGCCCTACGAGCGCGAGCACTCGGGGCAGATCGTCGAGCTCATCATCCGCCCGACAGGCCTGCTCGATCCCGAGGTCGAGGTGCGCAAGGTGCAGGGCCAGATCCAGGACCTCGTAGGCGAGATCCGCAAGACCGTCGCGCAGGGCGAGCGAGCGCTCGTGACGACGCTCACCAAGCGCATGGCCGAGGACCTGACCGACTACCTCGCGACGCAGGACGTGCGCGTGCGCTACCTGCACGCCGACATCGAGAGCCTGGAACGCATCGAGTTGATCCGGCAGCTGCGCGCGGGCGAGTTCGACGTGCTCGTCGGCATCAACCTGCTGCGCGAGGGCCTCGACCTGCCCGAGGTCTCGCTCGTCGCGATCCTGGATGCGGACAAGGAAGGGTACCTGCGCAACGACACCTCGCTCATCCAGACGATCGGGCGCGCCGCGCGCAACGTGCACGGGCGCGTCATCATGTACGCGGACACGGTCACGCAGTCCATGAGGTCGGCGATCGAGATCACGCGCGCGAGGCGCGAGCGGCAGATGCGCTACAACAAGGCGAACGGCATCGTGCCGGCGACCGTCATCAAGGCCGTCGCCGCGAAGACGCGCGACGTGAAGGGCACGCGGCACATGGGCAAGGAGGACGTGCAGAAGCGCATCGTCGAGCTCGAGGCCGAGATGCAGGAGGCGGCGGAGCGGCTCGACTTCGAGAAGGCGATCCAGCTGCGCGACGCGATGGAGGCGATGAAGGAGCAGGACGCGAGCGCGCGCCCCTCGCGCTGAAGCCTTCGCAACCCATATAAATCTTCCAGCGCTTCAGCGGCGCATGGCATCCGCGCGCACGAGCATCGCCCTTGCGCTGTGCATGGCGGCGCTGCTCGCAGGATGCGCCTCGCCCGCGCAGCAGGCGGACGGGTCGCTGCACGTAGGCGAGCGCTGCGTCGCGAGCGCGCAATGCGCGACGCCCACGGACTATCTCATCCGCTCGAACTGCCCGTTCGGCGCCGCGTGCGTCGAGGGCGCCTGCGCGGTCGTATGCCCGGTCATGCGCTACGATCCGCGCACGGGCG
>JAJPEB010000101.1 GCA_023252315.1 Candidatus Woesearchaeota archaeon
AGGCACCCGGAGCCGCATAGGGATGCAAGGCATCGCTCGCGCAGCGCAGGTAGTAGACCCGCTCCTGCAAGTTGTCCGACGAGTTCTGGTGCTGGCCGAGCAGGGCCGCGAAATTGAACAGTGTCACCGTCTGCTTGTCGCTGCCGATCCAGAACGCGGTCGGCGTGTAGATGCGCGCGTCCGTCACGAGCAGCGCGTCCTTGGGCACCGCGCGTTCGACGGCGGACTTGATCTGCGCCTGCGGGTCCGCGCGCAGGTACGCGTGCGAGACGAGCAGCTGCGCCGCGCACAGCAGCGCGACGAAGGCGAGGATCACGACGGCGCCGCCGACCTTCGCCCGCTTCTGCGCCCACGCGCACAGCCCGGACGCGGCGCAGCCTCCCACGATCGCGGCGAGAGGCAGGAGGATGACGTAGTGCTTGCTCAGGCCCGTCGCGCTGAGCACGAAGAGGGACGGCAGCCCGAGCGCGCCGACGATGAGCCACGCGTGCCGCATGCGCCTCGCGCAGATGACGAGGCCGGCGACGAAGAGGATCGCGAGCGCGGCGTCGCGCTGCGCCATGTAGCCGAGCGTGCCGAGGTCCTGCCACAGGTGCGCGAGCGCCACCGTCGGGACGCCGAGGCCCGCGTAGGGGCTCTGCGCGATCCTGCCGAGCGCGGACGTGAACGCGAGGTCGAGGATGCCGACGTACTTGTGGAGCAGGTAGTTGTACGCGAGCAGCGGGAGCGCGCACAGCGCGCAGATGCCCGCGAGCGCGGCCCACCTGAGCGCTGCTGCCCTGCCCTCGCCGAACCAGGGCTTGCCGCGCGCGAAGAGCAGGACGACGAGATATGCGGGCAGCGCGAAGAGCGCGGTCGTCTTGACCAGCACCGCCATGCAGTCGAGCAGGACCGCCGCCGCGAGGAGCGGGAAGCTGAGCGTGCCCCCGCGCAGCGACATGACGAAGCACCAGAGCGAGAGCACGACGAAGAACGTCATGACGATGTCCATCTCGGCGGTGTTCTCGATCGCCACGTTCGAGAGCGCGAAGAGCGCCGCCGCGAGGAGCCCCGCCCTCTTGCCGTAGAGCTCGCCGCAGAGCAGGAAGAGCATGACGATGATGCCCGCGCCCGCGAGCAGCGGCACGAGGCGCAGCGCGAGGTTGGTCGTGCCGAGCAGCGCGTACGCGCCGTCGGTGAGGTAGAACCACAGCGGCGAGCCGTCGACCGTCGAGATGGAGCCGTGGGCGACGATGCCGATCGCGCGCGCGCCGTAGATGGACTCGTCGACGTCGAGCGGGGCGTGCAGCGCGAAGAGCACGCGCAGGAGCACGCCGAGCGCGAAGATGGCCGCGAGGAGCAGCAGGTCGCTGCGGCGCAGCGAGAGGCCTTGGGCGGCGCCTGCGGGCTGCGTGTCTGCCATCATCGGGACGTTGGCCGAGCAATATTTAAGCGTGTGCCATGGCACCCGGGCCATGCGCAAGGCATCGCGGAAGGAGAAGGGAGGGGCGCCGCGGGGGAAGCCGAGCGTGAGCATCGTCGTCCCCACCTACAACGAGCGCGAGAACATCGCGGTGCTGCTCCCCGCGCTCGAGCGCGCGTTCTCCGCCTACGACTACGAGATCCTCGTGGTCGACGACGGCTCCCCCGACGGCACGCGCGACGAGGTGCGCAAGCGCGCGAGGCGCGACCCGCGCATCAGGCTCGTCGAGCGCGAGCGCAAGGAGGGGGTCGGGGCCGCGCTGCGCGAGGGCTACGGCAAGGCGCGCAAGGACGTCATCCTCTCGACGGACGCGGACTTCCCGTTCCCGCCGGCGAGGCTGCTCGACATCCTGGGGAGGATCGAGGGCGGCTGCGACCTCGCAGTCGCGAACCGCTACGGCAGGCACGGCTCGTACGAGAAGGGGTCGCTCAAGACATGGGCGAAGTACGTGCTCAGCAGCCTCGGCAACAAGGTCTTCACGCTCGGGCTTCCCGTGCACGACCTCACGATCAACTTCAGGGGCATCACGAGGAGGGCGTGGAGGTCGCTGCGCATCGTCGAGGACGGCAACGCGATGCTCGCGGAGACGATCATCAAGGCGCACAGGCAGGGCTTCAGGATCGAGGACGTGGAGATGCACATGAAGGACCGCACGCGCGGCGAGTCGAAGCTGAGCATCGCGAGCGAGGCGCCAAAGTTCGCGGTCAAGATCCTCAGGTACAGGCTGTTCAGGTAATCGAGGGATCGAGATTTTCTTTAGAGCCTTCACATAATCTTCTTTGAGTCACTATTCGCTATCATTCACAGCGGCGCTGCCTTGGAGTCCAACAGGAGAAGGCCCGATTCGCTCGGAAGCAGAGCTTCCAGCGTGCTGGGAACTGCAGTTCCCATCACATGCAGGGCCTTCGACGTAAAGCCTGCGCGGGACGCGCAGTAGATGCTCCGCAGCGCGAGAAAGATATCGCAATCATTCATCCCTCACAATATTTTTCTTCCCGAACCCTCCTGTACTTCTCTGGGCCCCGCGCGCCCTCCTGCGATACCCTTCAGCGGCTTGCGCTCCATCCCCATCGCCTTCGCGAACTCCTCGCGCCTTCGCGCGTGCGAGAGCCGGCCGCGCAGCGCCTCCTCCTGCGCGAGCGCGCCCATGCGCAGCCGCTTCGCGTCGTCGGTGAGCAGCGCGATGCAGGCCTGCGCGAGCTGGTCGACGAGGCGCTCGCGCTCCTCAGGGCGCTCGCGCGCGAACGCGTCGATCGTCGTGTAGATGTCCTCGTAGCCCTTCTCGAAGAGGCCGTCGCGGGCGAAGCCGGAGGGCGGCGCCTGCGCGAGCAGCAGCCCGGTCCTGCCGTGCGCCACGATCTCCTCCATGCCGAAGACCCGCGTCGCGACGACGGGAAGCCCGAACGCCATCGCCTCGATGAGCGCGAGGCCGTACGTGTCCTGGTACGTCGCAGAGACGAACACGTCCGCCCATGGGTAGTGCGTCGCGTAGAGATCCTCGCGCGGCGCGCTGCCAACGATCTCGACGCCGGGCTGGCGCGCGAGCCCCGCGTAGCGCTCGGGCACGGACGTCACCATGCGCAGCCGCGCGCCGGGCACCGCCTCGTGCACCTTCCCGAAGGCGAGGAGCAGCTCGGCCCCGCCCTTGCGCTCGAAGTCCGCGCCGACGAAGAGGAGGCGCGTCCCCTTCCTGCGCGGGCGCTGCGCGGACATGCGCGGGTCGGGGCGCACGGACGGCATGACGACGCGGACCTTCGCGCGCGGCGCGCCTGCCGCGATCGCGCCGCGGGCCGCCTTTCCTGTCCATGCGGTGAGCGCGACGCAGCGCGGCGACGCGAGCGAGCGCGAGAGGATGCGGCGGAACATCGGCCGGTCGAACGTGCGCTGGTGGAAGCGCGCGAGCGCGACCGCCATCTCCGTGTCGATCGCCCAGGGAAGCGGGGTGAGGGGGATCGCCTGCGAGCAGTAGAGGATATCCGCACGCGCGCCCTTGCGCTTGCCCACGCGCGCCATCGTCGGGATCGGCAGCCTCCCGAGCGTGCGCTTGATCGCCTGCAGGGCGCCGCCGCCCGCTCCCGGCGCTCCCTTGCGCATGCTCGCAGAGAGGTGCCCGGTCGCGTACTCGTTCGCGTTGAGGAAGCGCATCCCCTCGGGAGGGTCGCGCATGAGCTCGAGGTACGCGTAGTGCGCCTCGCCGTACGTGTTGACGAAGAGGACGCGCATGGGCGGATTCGCGGCCACGTCCTCAAGCTGCGCGAGGTAGAGCGCCGCCTGCGACTCGACGGAGTGGTGCCGCTCGACGAACGCGCGCGCCGCCGTGCCGAGGCGTACGCGCTGCGCGGGGTCCTTCGCGAGCGCGAGCATCGCGCGCTCGATCGCGCGCTCGTCGCCCTCGGGCACGAGGACGCCCGTCTTGCCGCTCTCGATGAGCTCCGCGAGCCCGCCGATGCCCGACGCGATCACGGGCTTGCCGCACGCCATCCCCTCGAGCGCGGAGATCGAGGTCGCCTCGATCACGCCCTGCGATGTCACGGACGGGATCGCGACCGCGTCGCACAGCGCGTACCACGCGAGGATGTCCGCGTGCGCCACGTCGCCGAGCAGGCGCACGCATGGCGTGCCTTGCCTGCCGCCCTTTGCCGCTTCGTCACGGATCGCCCTCTCGATCGCCGCGCGCTCGGGGCCGTCGCCCGCGACGACGAGCATGACGCGCGCGTCCTTGCGGTGCGCCGCCACCGCCGCGCGGGCGGCATGCGCGACGCCGTTCTTCTCCACGAGCCTGCGCGGGCAGAACACGACGAAGGCGTCGTCGGGGACGCCGCGCTCGCGCCGCAGCGCGCGCATCGCCTGGGCGCTCGGCGGCGAGAACCTCCCCACGTCGACGAAATTCCTGATCGCGCGGTCGTCGGCCGCAATCCGTGCTCGAGGAGCTTGTGGTCGACCCAGGCGAAGAACGCCTCCACGTGCGCCTTGAGCCTGCCGTCGACCGCGACGATCCTGTCCGCGATGTCGTAGCCTGCGGCCTCCTCCCTGCGCGCGCGGCGCTCTCCGGGGCCGCCGGGCGTCACGACCTTGTCGCTCAGGCACATGTTCGTGAGGTCGCCGTGCACCGTGAGCAGCAGCGGCGCGCCCTTGAGCGCGGGGATCTCGCCCACGGCGTTCGCCGCGAGCACGTCCTGCGCGTGCACGGCGTCGATGCGCCGGCGCCTCGCCTCCTGCGCGACGCGCGAGCGCAGCATGCGCTTGACGAGCGAGAAGTACGCGCGCATGCCCCAGTCCCTCTTCAGGACGTAGAGCGGGTTGCGTACGAGCCAGAAGGCGACGGCGCGCTTCCACGCGGGGATCTCGCGCTCGTCGATGACCGTGACGGCGTGGCCCTGCGCGCGCAGGCCCTGCGCGTAGAGCTGCACGAACGTGCTCAGGCCGCCGCTCGCCCGGGTGTCGTACGCGGTCACGAGCGCGATCGAGAGCCGCTTCGCGGGGCGGGCCATCGTCATCGCGCGCTCGCGCCCTTGAGCGTGCGCACGATCCTCAGGCCCGCGTCGCCGTCCCCGAAGAGCATCGGCCACTCGTGGGCCTTCGCGAGCATCTCCTG
>JAJPEB010000102.1 GCA_023252315.1 Candidatus Woesearchaeota archaeon
ACGAGAGCGCGAAGAAGAGGAACGCGTCGCGGAAGCGCTTGAGGCCGTCATGCCCGGTCAGCTCGTAGCTCTCGCGCGTCTTGAGGTAGATGAGCGCGCTGAAGACGACCGCGATGACCGTGAACGCGAGCTCGACGATGAGCGAGAGAGGGGTGGGCCAGGACGGCGGGAACGGCGCGATCACATCCATGAGATGCGCGCTGCTTATTTAAGTATTTCAGCGGAGTGGAACTGACGTCCACACGTCTTTTAAATGGGCGGCGGATATGGTGCTCGAGGGCAGCAGCGCCCGGGACAGCAACGACCGAGGGACCGCATGGCAGCCGTGACGAAGGCCAGGAAGGACGCGAGCGCGATCATCCGCCTCAAGGACGTCTGGAAGATCTACCGCATGGGAGAGGTCGACGTGCCCGCGCTGCGCGGGGTGAGCGTCGACATCGTGTCGGGCGATTTCGTCGCGATCATCGGGGCGTCGGGCAGCGGCAAGAGCACGATGATGAACCAGGTCGGCTGCCTCGACACGCCGACGACGGGCACCATCACGCTCAAGGGCCACGACATCGCGGGGCTAAGCGAGAGCGAGCTCGCGGGCCTGCGCGGGAGGACCATCGGCTTCATCTTCCAGCAGTACAACCTCATCCCGAGCCTGAGCGCGCTCCAGAACGTGCTGCTCCCGCTCGAGATCCAGGAGATGCCCGACAGCGAGGCGCACAGGCGCGCGGAGGCGACGCTCGCGACCGTGGGCCTCGCGGACAAGATGCACAACCTCCCCTCGCAGCTGAGCGGGGGACAGCAGCAGCGCGTCTCGATCGCGCGCTCGCTCGTAGGGGATCCCGAGATCATCCTCGCGGACGAGCCGACGGGCGCGCTCGACAGCGTCACGGGGCACGAGGTCATCGCGATCCTGCAGCGCCTGTGGTCGAGGGGCAAGACCATCATCATGGTGACCCACGACATGCACCTCGCGCAGTACGCGCACACGCACGTCGAGCTCAAGGACGGCAAGGTCATACGGATGGAAGAGAACAGGAAGATGCTCAAGGCGGAGGCGGGGGCATGAGGCCCCACGTCGCGCCGCGCGCGCTCCGCACGAGGATGGAACCATGAACACGAAACCGCTACTCTCATCGCTGCTCATCGCGCTCGCGCTCGCCGCCTGCATGCCCGCCGCGCTCGCCGCCACGGGGAACGTGACGTCCCCCACCGTGAGCGGGAGCGACATCGTGCTCAGCCTCGTGAACCAGAATCCCGACCCCGCGTCCGCGGGCGACCCCGTCGAGCTGCGCATCGGCGTCGAGAACCAGGGCCAGAGCACGAAGCAGAACTTCGCGGTCGAGGTCATCCCCAGCTATCCCTTCAGCGCGCTGCAGGGCGAGAACCTCGTGCAGACCATCGGCGCGCTCCCCTACTCCGTGGACCAGAACACGCAGACGTTCAAGTACACGCTCGGCGTCGACCCCCAGGCGAACGCGGGCACCTACAACGTGAAGGTGTGGACCTACACCGACGGCAACCGCGCGACGCACACCGAGACCTCGATCCCCGTCACGATCCAGAACCAGCGCAACGTGCAGATCGTCTACGTGGACAAGGCGGTGCTCATCCCGGGCCAGGTGACCCCGCTCACCTTCACGATCAGCAACGTGGGCAAGTCCTCGCTCAGCCACCTCCAGTTCCACTGGTCGAACAGCGACAACCTCGTCCTTCCCGTCAACGGCGGGGCGGACCGCTACATCGACTCGCTCGGCATCGGCCAGAGCGCGAACATCACGTACCAGGTGATCGCGAGCACCAACGCGAACCCCGACCTCTACGGGCTCGACCTCGTGCTCTCCTACGACAACCCCGTGAGCGGAGGCCAGACGGAGTTCGACACGAAGGCAGGCATCTACGTCGGCGGCTGGACGAACTTCTCCGTGAGCTTCGACAGCAGCAGCGGGGACTCCACCTCGTTCAACATCGCGAACACCGGCTCGAACCCCGCGAGCGCGGTCTCGGTGTCGATCCCCGACCAGGCGGGCTGGCAGGTCATCGGCTCGAGGACGTCCGTCATCGGCAGCCTCGCCAAGGGCGACTACACGATCGCGAGCTTCAGCGTCGTGGGCGCCGGCAGGCAGCCGCTCCGCATCGAGGTCGACTACACCGACACGATGGGCAACCGCCGCGTCGAGACGTACGACGTCGACATGAACTCCGTGGAGAGCGCGGGCAACGCGACGGGCATGGGCGGCTACGCGGGGAGGGCGGGCGCCGGGGGAGGGGCCGGAGGCTTCGCGGGAAGGGCCGCGGGGGCCGCAGGCTCGGGGACGTTCGCAGGCAGGTCCTCGGGCACGAGCGCCACCACGATCCTGCTCGAGGCCGTGGGCGCGATCGTCGTGATCGGCGGCATCGTCGCGGGCATCTACGCGTACCAGAGGCGCTCGCAGGGCAGGAAGAAGTGAATGCGAAGGGCGCAAGAGGGATCCGCGCGCGGGCGCCGCACGATCGCCTGAGCCGGAGCGAGAGACCATGAAACTGCACAAGTCGTTCAAGCATGCGCTCGGCATGGTGCTGCACAGCAGGCTGCGCAGCTGGCTCACGATCGTCGGCATCGTTATCGGCGTCGCGAGCGTCATCGCGATCATCGCGCTCGGCGACGGGCTCCAGGCCGCGGTCGCCTCGCAGTTCAGCGGCCGTGGCGTCGACCTCCTGACGATCTCCGCAGGCGCCGCGCGCGGGGGAGGCTTCGGCGGCGGGGGAGGGGGCTTCGGGGGAGGCGGCGGGGGCGCAGCGGCGAACTCGAACAACAAGACCCCCGAGCTCACGAGGGCGGACATCCAGACGCTCAAGGGCGTCAACCTCGTCGGCGACATCGACACGCAGATCAGCGGGCAGGTGGCCATCTACTACCTCGGCCAGAACGGCAAGGTCGGCGTCACCGGCGTGGACCAGGACGTCTGGGCGAAGATGACGAACCCGACGCTGCAGGCGGGCAGGCCGCTCGGGCCGTCGGACACCAACGTGGTCGTGATCGGCGGCAGGCTCGCCTCGACCTACTTCAAGAGCCCGGTCGGCATCAACAAGGGGATCGTGCTCGGCGGCAGGGCGTTTCGCGTCGTCGGCGTGCTCAACGACTCCAGCACGAGCGTCTACATGCCGATCGACAGCGCGTACCCGCTGCTGCTCGACCACGATCCGGACGTGTACGATCGCATCGTCGTCCAGGTGCGCGACGTCACGATGGTGAGCAACGCGTCGGCCGCGATCACGCAGGCGCTCTCCTTGCGCAGGCACGTGATCACGCGGCCCGACTTCTCGGTGTCGGACCCGTCGGCGTTCCTGCAGACGCGCCAGCAGACCGTCTCCTCGCTCACGACGTTCCTCACCATGATCGCTGCCGTGGCGCTCCTCGTCGGCGCGGTCGGCATCGCGAACACCATGTTCACGTCGGTGCTCGAGCGCACGAAGCAGATCGGCATCATGAAGGCGATCGGGGCCACGCGCTCGGACATCCTGACGATCTTCCTGCTCAACGCCGCGCTCATCGGCCTCATCGGCGGCATCATCGGCGCGGTCTTCGGCGTAATCCTCGCGCAGCTCATGCCGCAGCTGCTCAGCCTGGGGCCCGTGGGCGGGAGCAACGCCGTCGCGATCGTGAAGATCACGACGATCCTCTTCGCCATCGGCATCAGCGTGCTGATCGGCGTCGTCGCTGGCATCATCCCCGCGTGGAACGCGAGCAAGCTCAGGCCCGTCGACGCGCTGCGCTACGAGTGAGAAGGGATTCAAGAACACGCGAGCGATATCACGGAACCTCACTATAGGCGAGGGATACCGGACGGTATACGATGATGCTGGAGGGGGACGCACGATTATAAACACCCTCCCGTTCCCGCTTCCCCATGGCACGCAGATACCTGTGCGCGCTCGTCGCAGGCGCTGCGCTGCTCGCGGGGCTCGCGCCCGGCGTCGAGGAGCGGAGCCAGAAGCAGGCGCGCGAGGCAAGGCCGGCCGTCGAGCTGGGCTGCCGAGGCTCCACATGCGGGCGCTACGGGAGGCGCATCGCATACGCCGATTTCAGCGACGACGCGTTCGATGACGCGGCGAAGCGCGCGATCGCAGCGCCGTCGGACCTCGAGCGGCGCCTGGAAGAGATCGAGACGGAGGCGCTCTCCTCGCTCAAGGACCGAGCGCTCTTCGAGGATAGGTTCTGGGACGAGGTCGCTCGCGTCGCGCACCGCGCGGGCGCGATCGATGAGGACAGCGCACCGCGCGCCAAGCGCTGGGCTGCAGGGCTCTGCGCGCGCGAGTCCGTCGGCCTCGTGCGCGACGTCATCCTATCCCGCTACCAGTTCGAGCGCGTGGACCTGCCGGGATCCGTGACGGCCGCGGCGTATGGGGACAGCCTGCCGCTCGAGCAGTACTTCCTCCTCGGAAGGGGGGATTGCGACGTCTACGCGCAGACCGCGATCGCGGGATTCCGCGCGCTCAAGGCGCGCAACCCTGCGCTGCGTGGCGTATACCTCTCGGCGCAGGACTTCGGCTCGTCGCCGTTCGAGGGGCCGCTCGAGCGGGGGCTCGACCCACATGCATGGAACACGCTCATCGTCCCCACGAGGGATTCCCTCCTCGTCACGGACGTCGATTTCCTCTTCGCGCAGCTCGGCATGCACGGGGGGCTCGTGCCCGAGCGCGGCGCATACGCCCCCACGGGAAGCGGGGAGGCGCGCGTGAGGGCGTACCAGGAGCTCGGCGAGCATGGCGCGAGCTTCGCGCTCGCGCAGGAGTATCTGGCGTCGCTCCCGGAAGGCTCGCCCTCGGCGGCGAACGTGCTCGACCGCATGGCGTTCTATGCGGCGCAGCTGCGCGATCCTGCGCGCATGTCGCAGGTGCGTGGGCGCTTCGCGGGCCTCGCGCAGCGACCCGAGGGGATCGCCGCGAGGATGCTCTACTTCTCGTACGATATCGGGATGCGCAGCGGCGACGAGCGCGCAGCACGCGCGTTCATGGGAGAGCTGAAGAGGCGAT
>JAJPEB010000008.1 GCA_023252315.1 Candidatus Woesearchaeota archaeon
CCGAAGTTCACGACTTCAGCGAAGCGCATTGGAGCGATGCGCGCGATGCGCTCAGGGTCGGTGCCCGCGAGCGCGTTGATGCCCGCCGCGATCGTCTCCGGGCGCTCGGTGTTGTCGCGCACGGTGACGCACGGCACGCGCAGGATCGACGCCTCCTCCTGGATGCCGCCCGAGTCCGTGACGATGAGCGACGCGTTGTCCTCGAGGAGCAGGAAGTCGAGGAAGCCCACGGGCTCGATGAAGCGGATGCCGTCGGGCCTCGGGATCGCGAACTCCTCCATGCGCCTCGCGGTGCGCGGATGGAGCGAGAAGACGACGCTGCGCTCGGGATGCGCCGCGCGCAGCCTCACGAGCCCGTCGAGGATGCCGCGCAGGCGCTCCTCGCTGTCCACGTTCTCCGCGCGGTGCGCGGTCGCGAGGAAGAACCCCTTGGGCACGAGGCCGAGCGCCTGCATGACGCGCGACTTGCGCTGCGCGAGCGCTCGGTTCTGCAGCACGGCGTCGACGATCGTGTTGCCCGTGCGCAGGATCATGTGCTGCGGGATGCCCTCGTCGAGCAGGTTCCCCGTCGCGGCCTGCGTGGGCGTGAAGAGGAAGTCGGAGACGTGGTCCGTGATGATGCGGTTCTTCTCCTCGGGCATCGTGAGGTCGTGGCTGCGCAGGCCCGCCTCGTGGTGCGCGAGCGCGATGCGCGCCTTGCTCGCCGCGAGCGCCCCCGCGAGCACGGTGTTCGTGTCGCCCTGCACGATCGCGACGGTGGCGCGCTCCTGCTCGAGGATGCGCCTGATCTCCCGCACCATCGTCGCCATCTGCATGCGGTACTCCCTGTCGCCGACGTCGAGGTGGTGCGCGGGCTGCGGGAGCTCGAGGTCGTCGAAGAACACCTTGTCCATGTTCGCGGAGTAGTGCTGGCCCGTGTGCACGATGAAGAAGGGGACGCGCTCCTGCTCGCATGCGCGGATGACGGGCGCCATCTTGATGATCTCGGGACGCGTGCCGAGGACGATCGCGAGCTTCATGCGATGCCCCGATGCGAGAAGGGGATTTTTAATGATTTTCACTCATGCGCGGACGCCCCTCTCGGCAGCCTTAAAACCCGGCACGCCAAGGCACGGCCATGCGCCTGCCCCGCGACGACCGCTTCTCCCTTGCCGTCGTCGTCACCATCGTCGTGACGAGGGTCTGGCTCTACTTCACGAGGCTCCACAGCCCGGTGATCGGGAGCTTCCACATGCACCACTACATGTTCGGCATCGTGATCGCGATCGCGGCCGCGCTGCGGGGCAGCGTCACGGCCTATGGCATCGGCATCGGGCTCATCCTCGACGAGGTAGCGATGCCGCTCGCCATCGGGAATGGCTGGGACGGCTACTTCTCGCCCGAGTATCTCGCGATCGTCGCGTGCGCGGCCCTGCTCGTCGTGCTCGCGCGCGAGTACGTCCTCATGCCTGTGCGGACAAGGCTCCTGTCTAGGCCTCGCCGGGCCCGGACTTGCTCTAGGCGAGCCTCGGCCTGCGCCTCGATCCCGCCTGCTTGTAGAGCTCCTCGATGCGGTCGAGCCCCTTCTCCCTCGAGAATTCCTCGCGCACGCGCCTCTGCACGGCGGCGCTCAGTCTCGCAGGGGTCTTGCGCGGCGGGAACGCCACGACGCCCGGAAGCTCCGGCAGGACACCCACGGGCGTGCCGCTCACCGGGGTGCCCTGCGCGATCGCCTCGATCGCGACGAGCGAGAACGACTCCTCGATGCTCGGCACGAGCAGCAGCGACGCGCCGCCGAGGTACGCGAGCGCCTCCTCGTGCGGGAGCCTGCGCAGGAACGTGCACGGCACCCTCTCGCGCCGCGCGGCCGCGCGCATCGCGCGCTCGAGCGGGCCCTCGCCGATCACGACAAGGCGCTTGCCTCTCGCCGCGCGCACGCACGCGACGGGGTCCTTGATGCGCTCGAGCGAGCCGACGAAGAGGTACGTGCCGCGCGCGAGGCGCACGGGCCGGGGGAAGCGCTCGGGCAGCCAGTTATGCGCGATCTCGCACCGGCGTCCCGTCTCGAGCATGATCATCCGCTGCAGGTACGCGGAAGGCACGTGCATGACCGACGACGCGTCGTCGAGCAGGTACCTGCGCTCGAGCAGCCTGAGCAGCGGCCAGAGGATCGAGAGGTGGCGCCACGCGTCGCCGAAGTACGAGTGCACGGCGGTCACGCACGGGATGCCGCGCTCGCGCGCGAGCAGCGAGACGGGGACGTTCATGAGGTACGCCATCACGTGCACGACGTCGGGCCTGTGGTGGTCGAGGTAGCGCGCGACGGTGCGCGAGAGCTGCGACGCCGCGTACTTGCGCGTGAGCCTGCCCTTCCCCGCGTCGTGCGGGCGCAGGATGCGCACGCCCGCGATCTCCTCGTCGCGATCGGACCTGTCGTGGCGCAGCGTGAGCACGGTCACCGTGTGGCCGCGGCGCGCGAGGCCCGTGCACAGCTCCCACGACCACACCTCGCCGCCTGCGGCCCGGGGGTGGAAGAACTCGGAGACGAAGAGGATGTCCATCAGGATGCGTGCCTCGCGCGGAGTTCCTTGTAGAGCGCCTCGTGCGCGCGGACGTTCGCGCCCCAGGAGAAGCGCTTCTCCTCCGTCTCGTCGTACGCTCCCGCGAAGACCCTCGCGACGGCGTCCGCGATCGCCTGCGGGTCCTTGGGCGGGACGAGGACGTGCCTGCCCCACACGACCTCGGGGATGCTCGTCGTGCCCGTCGCGACGACGGGAGTGCCCGACGCCGCGGACTCGAGCACGGTGTAGCCGAAGCCCTCGCTCGTGCTCGGCACGACCGCGCAGTCTGCCATCTGCCGATAGACGGGAAGCTCGCCGCGCGGCACGGGCGGCAGGAAGCGCACTCCCTGCGCGGCTCTCGCCTTGAGCGCCGCGAGCCGCTTGCGGTACTGCGTGTCCGTGCTCAGCACGAGCACGAGCTCGGCGCTCGGGATGCGCTCCTTGATGAGCGGGAACGCGTCGACGAGGTGCGCGAAGCCCTTCGTCGTGCCGGGCCTGCCCGTACCGAGGATCACGAAGCTGCCCTCGAGGCCGAGGCGCGCGCGCAGCGCCTTCGCCTCCTTGGCCCGGCTGCGCTTCCACATCGCGGCGTCGAAGCCGTTGCGGATCGCGACGATGCGCTCCCTGCGGGAGGGCAGCGCGTCGCGCAGCGCGTCGCGCGTCGCGTACGAGACGCAGATGTAGCGGTCGAAGCGCGGGACGTGGTAGACGAGGCGCTCGAGCAGCTCGTGCAGCGCCGCCGCGGGGGCGGAGAAATCGGAGTACTCGCGCCAGCGCGAGAGCCACGTCTCGTGCACGGTGATGACCGCGGGCTTGCCGCGCAGCCTCGCCGCGATCCACGCGGGGAATGCCGCGTTGTACGTGGTCGTGTGCACGATGTCGGCGCGCCTCGCCTCGCGCAGCGCTGCGGGGATCGCCGCGGCGGTGAAGAGGTACCTGCTGTCGGCCGAGCGCACGCGCACGACGCGCACGCCCTCGCGGCGCTCCTCGCGCTTCGTGCCCGGCAGCCTGCGCGTGAGGACGGTCACGTCGTGCCCGCGCTTCGCGAGCCCCTCGCACAGGCGCGCGAAGACGACCTCGACCCCGCCGATGTGCGGGAGGTAGTTCTCGAGCACGAAGAGGATGCGCATCTCATCTCACTTCCGCGAGCAGGAATCCGGCGGACTGGATCGCGGGCGAGAACTTGCCCGTCTCGGAGATCCGGTCGCTGAGCGCGATGGTCGCGTTCTCCCCGTAGTCGCGCACGCACGTCGCGTCGAGCGTGATGTACTCGTAGTGGTGGGCCTCGAGGAACGACACGATCTCGTCGCCCGACGCGTTGATCGCGGACTTGTGGAAGCGCGCGACGTCGATGTCCCAGGGATCGCTCTGCATGTCGAAGCCGATCGCGCGCTGGTCGCCCGCGCACAGCGGGAGGACGCGCGTGCCCGCAGGCAGCAGCGCCCGCATCTGCTCGTAGCCCTCGACCTCCTCCTGCGCGGTCCACTGCCCGCCGGGGGGCCAGCCCGAGGTCTGCACAGCGACCTTTGCGGGCACGCACGTCGCGGCGATGCACAGCGCGATCGCGGCGACGATGCCGATCCGGAGCCCCTGGCGGCCCTTGGCGGCGCTCTGCGCGATGATGAATGTCGCCTCCGTCGCGACGAGCGCGAGCGGGATCGCCATGTACGCCCACGCGCGCGACGATCCCCAGCCGGGGAGGCCGAGCGTGGGCGCGAAGACGAGATACGCGAGGGGGAGGAGCCACAGGAGCATGTGCGCGTGGCGCCATTCCCTCGCCGGGGAGAGGGTGCGCTTGCGCAGCGCGACGATGATGCAGATGCCCGCGAGCGCGAGGAGCGCGAGGACGAGGCCGATGCCCGTCGCCTGGTCGATTCGGCCCTCGAGCGGCGGGAAGAGGATCTCGGAGAGGCCGTAGCGCTGCAGCGCGTAGCCGCCGGCCCAGCCGGAGGTGAACTCGCTGCCCTTCGCGCCGACGATGCCGCCCGCGCCGAGGCCTGCGAGCTGCGCGCCCCAGAACGCCATGCTGAGGGCGACGCCGCACGTTCCGACGACGACGCCGCGCGCGGTGCGCGGGACGCGCGAGAGGAAGCCCTTGTCCTTGCCCGAGGACGCGAGCTCGTGCGCGAGGAGCGTCGCGAGGAGCAGGAGCACGACGACGCCGAAGACGAACGAGACGACGGGCTGCGTCACGAGCATGCTCGCGATGGCGACGATCGCCGGGATGCGCCACGCGTCGTCCGAGAGCGCCTTGAGCAGCGCGTAGAGCCCGACGGGGAAGAGCGCGAGCGCGAGCGTCTGGCTCCAGATGAAGTGGCTCATGAAGCTCGGGAGCACGGCGAGCACGAACGCGCAGAAGAGCGCCTTGAGGTCGCTGCCGAGGTACTCGCGCGCGAAGAGGAAGATGAAGGCGATCGCGAGCGCCGCGAGCAGCGCGTTGAAGAACTTGAGCGTCCACACGATCGAGTCGTTCGCCTGGCGCAGCACGCCCATGAGCGCGTCGTAGGTCGGCGGGTACGGCTCGAGGTAGAACGCGTAGCCGCCCTCGACCGCGCGCACGCTCTCGTCGACGGCATAGGTATGCTCGCGCGCGACGTAGGTCGCGCCCTGCGCGTGGTTCCACGGGTCGTCGTCCTCGAGGTAGGGGTACGCGAACGCGCCGCGCAGGAAGAGCGCGAGGAACGCGCCGAGCACGAGCGCGAGGATGACGAGGCACCACACGCTCTCCCTCGCGAGCGGCGCGCGCCTGCCTGCGTCGCCTTCCGCCGCGCCTTGCCTGCCCTTGGGCCACCACTCGCGCCTGCGCACGAGCGCCGCCGCCGCGAGGCCCGCGAGCGCGATGCCTAGGTAGACGCCGATCTGGATCGGAACGTGCAGCAGGCGGAGCACGACCGCGAGGAACGAGAGGACCGCGAGGCCGATGCCGAGCTGCGCGAGCAGCGCGTGCGCGAGGCTCTTGCGCTCCTTCGCGCCCACGATCGCGAGCAGGCCGAAGCCGTACGCCCAGCACAGGAAGAAGAACGCGACCACGGTGATCGCCTCCCCCGCTCCCGCTCCCCCCGCCATAGTGTCGCCGCACGCGAGGAGGGTTTTAAATCTTTGGTGGCCCTGCGGCTTCCCGTCGCGCGAGGGCGTCGCCTCGGCCCGGGGGAGGCGGTGGGAAAGCCATATTAACGGGCCCCGGCGCGGCGCAGGGATGCCCGGACGCAAGACGGCGACGCTCGACGCGCGGTTCTACCAGGAGAAGTCGTGGGGCAGCCTCGGCATCAAGGAGGGGAAGGACCTCCCCACGCTCAAGCTGCGCTACCTCATGGAGCTGCTGCGCAAGAGGAAGAGGCGCGACGCGCGCCTGCTCGAGATCGGCTGCGGCTCGGGGCGCATCCTCGCGAGCCTGCGGGCGCGCGACCCGGATATCCGCCTCACGGGCGTGGACCTGAGCGAGGGGCAGATCGCGCTCGCGCGCAAGGACAACGCGGGCAAGCGCATCACGTTCGTCGCGGGCAACGGGGAGCGGCTGCCGTTCCGGGCGAGCTCGTTCGACTACGTGATCTTCCTCGACGTGATCGAGCACGTGGAGCGCCCGGACGCGCTGCTGCGCGAGGCCGCGCGCGTGCTCCGCGAGGGCGGCTTGCTCTACGGCGTGAGCCCCGCGGAGGGGCAGGGCATCTACGCGCTCTCGGCGAGGCTCTTCGGCAGGCACTTCAAGGAGGAGACCGCGGGGCACATCCAGCGCTACACGATCGAGGATCTCCTGCGCAGGGTCGAGCGGCAGGGGCTCGCGGTCGAGGAGGTGAAGTACAGCTACCACTTCCTCGGCAGCCTCATGGACTACGCGCTCTTCACGCTCATGCTCAACAGGCGCATCGCGAAGGCGTACTGGGACGGCAACAGGTACTACGCGACGACGAGGACGAAGCGCACGCCGCTCTCGCGCGCCCTCAACGCCGTGCTCGCGCTCGGCAACGCGATCGCGTACTGCGAGTCGCGCATGCTCAGGAACGTGCGCCTCACGGCGACGGCGGTGCACGTGGTGGCGAGGAAGATGGGGAAGCCGGGGAAGTCTGAGAAGTCGGGAAAGCCGGGAAACTTCTAGGAAGCCTGCGAAATCAGCCGCGCAGGCGCCGCCTCGCGCGAGCGTACGCGCGCCCGGGACAGCAACCTTTTTAACGCGCGCGAGAGGGACGTGCCCGAATGGTGGAGATCGTCCAGACGCTCGGCATCGCGTACCTGCTCTTCATGGTCTACCTGTCGTTCCTCTACTACAAGCGCAACAACTACTCGCTCACGAGCTTCGTCTTCTGGGTGGTCGTGTGGTCCGCGGGCGCGCTGCTGCTCGTGATCCCGCAGAGCATCTCGGCGCTCACGCAGCGCATCAGCGTCGCGAGGGTCATCGACTTCTACCTCATCCTCGGGCTCATGTTCTTCAGCATCGTGTGCTTCGTCACGTACGCGGCCGTCAAGCGCAACGAGGCGAAGATCGAGGACCTCGTGCGCAGGCTCGCGATCGAGGACAGCAAGCCGAAGAGGAAACGATAGGCGATGTGCCCGGGAGCGGTCGTCCTTCCCTAGCCCTCCGCTGCTTCGGGGGCTCGCGGCCTGCGTGCCACATCCTCTCTTCCGGAATTTTCGGTGCCTCCCCCTGCTGCGGGCGCCCTTGGATATTCTCTCCCTGAGATTTCCGGTGCTCCTCGCGGCCTTGCGACCTCTTCCCGCGCGCTTGCGGAGCAGACCTCTGAGAAACCGAGAGGAAAAGCAGGACGCCCGGAGGCTCACTTCTTCCCCAGCCTGTCCGGGTGCAGCGGGTCGTCCTCCTTGTGGAAGCCCCTCCACTGCTCGAGGAACTCGTTGATCGTGCTCTCGGTGCGCGGGTTCCACGGCAGCTGCCTGAGCAGGTCGGACGGGATCGTGAGCACGTGCGCGCCCGTGCGCATCGCCTGGGTGACGTGGCTCACGCTCCTGAACGAGCCGACGATGATCTTGCACGCCATGCCGTGCGTGCCGAGGATCTCGCGCGTCTCGCGCACGACCGTGCCCGCGTCGTAGCCCATGTCCTCGATGCGCGCCCAGAAGATGCTCGCGTAGGTCGCGCCCGCCTTCGCCGCGATGATCGCCTGCTTGACGCTCATGCACGCGGTGACGTTCGTCTTGATCCCGTCGCGCGAGAGCGCGTGCGTCGCCTTGAGGCCGCTCACGTTCATCGGGAGCTTCACGACGACGTTCTTGCCCCACGAGGCGAAGATGCGCGCCTGGGCGAGCATCTCGTCGAGGTCGTTCGTCGTGACCTCCACGCTCACGGGGCCCGGCACGAGCGCGAGGATCTGGCGCATGTGGCCCTCGAAGTCCTTGACGCCGCTCTTGACGCAGATGATCGGGTTCGTCGTGCAGCCGTCGATGACGCCCCAGGACGAGAACTCCTTGAGGTCGTTGATGTCCGCCGTGTCCGCGAAGATCTCCATAGCGCTACCTCCGCCCCTGGGGGGCGTCCTCCTTCCCCGCCGCGCCCGGCGTCCCCTCCCGCTTGAGCAGCTGCACGAGCCGCCCCACGATCGCGTGATGGACCATCATCTGCGCGGCCTCGACGTGCATGGTGCTCTCGAGCGGGACGACGATGCAGTGCTGGCACACCTGCGCGAAGCCGCCCCCGCCGAAGCCAGCGATGCCGATGTTGACGCCGCCGCGCTCGCGGCTGTACTGCAATGCGCGCATGAGGTTCTGGCTCCACGCGCCGGCGTTGCCCGCCATCGAGCCGCCGTGGACCGAGAGCGCGATGCACACGTCGCCCTCGCGCATGAGGTTCTGGAGCTGGCCCTCGTAGACGGAGCCCCATCCCTCGTCGTTGACCCATGCGGTCGTGAGCGAGGCGTTGTCGTTGAGGCACAGCGCGCGCAGCCCCTTCTTGCCGGGCGCCATCGTCGTCTTCGCGAGGTCCGCCGCGAAGTGGCTCGCGTTGCCGGCGCTCCCGCCGTTGCCGAACACGAAGACGCTCGCGCCGCGCCGCCATGCCGCGAGGAGCGCGTCCACCGCGCCCTCGATCGCCCCGTTGTCGATCTTCGACGCGATGATGCGGAAGCCCTCCCAGTACGCCGCGAGGTAGTCCTCGGTCGTCTCCGTGATGGGCATCCACTCCTTGTCGAACCACGTGTTGCCCTTGAACGCTACGCCGCTCAGCTGCGGGTTCTGGCCCGCGGCGGCATCCTTCATCGCCATGCTGCACCTCCGCGCGCCGCGCGGATCCGGGTATCGTCAGTTCCTGTCATCGTGCGCCTCCCACGGATAGTTCACGATCCTGCTTGTCGTCTTGTACGTGAAGTCGGGCACGAACGCGCTCGAGTCGGGCTTGTGCACGAACACCGCGGCCCTGTTGCGGTGCGGCTCGCACAGCCTGCGCAGCGTGGCCCCCGTGACCGAGGAATCGTCGACGACGAGCGTGCGCTCGCCGATCGCCTGCGCGAGCGGGATGCCGAGCAGGTACGAGAGGCGCACCGCGAGCACGAGGCCGCCGCGAGGCACGCCGTGGATGCCGGAGAAGCGCATCTTCTCCTCGCGCATGAAGCGCGCGACCTGGCGCGCGATGTCGCGAGAGCCCTCCTCGAACTCCTCCCATGTGACGTACATGACGTCCTCGCCCGTGGGGTCCCCGGCCTCTCGCGTCTTGGTCTGCTTCCGCATGGGGCTACTCGTTCACGACGGTCTTGCTGCCCTCGAAGTCGAACGTGAAGCGGACCTCCTCGAGGCCCTCGGCCGCCATCGCGCGGCGCAGCTTCGCGCTGTCCTTCGCGTAGAACATGAGGAAGCCGCCGCCGCCCGCGCCGATGAGCTTGCCCCCGATCGCGCCCGCCTTGCGCGCCTTCGCGTACCACTTGTCGATGAGCGGGTTGCTCATGCTGCCCGAGCGCTCCTTCTTGTGCTCCCAGTGCGTGTTCATGAGCTCGCCGAAGCGCGCGAGGTCGCCCGACTCGAGCGCGTCCTTGCTCTCGAGGCCCAGCTTCTTCATGAAGTCGAGGTTGCCGAGCATCTGCGCGTCCGAGCTCTTGCTGCGGTCGTGCTGCTCCTTGAGGATCGAGTCCGCGCTGCGCGAGTAGCCCGTGAAGAAGAGCAGCAGGTTGTCCTCGAGCATGTGGAGCGCGCGCTTGTCGACGCGCAGCGGCGTCGCGGTGACGTTGCCCTTCTTGTCGATGTCGAAGCAGGTGACGCCGCCGAACGCCGCGATGTACTGGTCCTGCTTGCCGACGGGGCGCTTGAGGATGTCGACCTGGATCTTCGTCGCCTCCTCCGCGAGCTGGTAGGGCGAGATGTGCTCGCGCTTGAGCGCGTAGACCGCCTTGAGCAGGCCGACGCCGAACGTGCCGGAGCTGCCGAGGCCGGTGCCGCTCGGGAGGTTCGCGATGCTGTTGATCTCGACGTGGCCGGTGATGCCGTGCAGCTTGAGCGTCTCGCGGATGATGTCGTTCTGGATCTCGCTCACGCGCTGGACCTTCTCCATCTTCGAGTACTTGACGATGAAGCCGTCCTCGAACGTCTCGTGGACCGCGATGTAGATCGAGTAGTTGATCGCCGCGCTGATGAAGAACCCGCCGCGCTTCTCGTAGTACGAGCGCAGGTCGGTGCCGCCGCCGCCGAGCGAGATGCGCAGCGGCGTGCGCGTGATGATCATCGCGTTGTGCCCGAAGGCCATGCGCGTGGAATGCGGAGTGGCGTTTATAAACATTCCTGATGAGGGGGAGAAAAGCTTAAAAGAAGAAATTCGGAAGGCCGTCCGCTCTCGGCGCTCGGAGGCCGCGGGGCTGGCGCCGGGCTTTTATCGCAAGACCTAAAAACGCGCAGCCCGCAGCGTCGCCATGCGCATCGGCATCGACCTCGGCGGCACGAAGATCGCGGCGGGCCTCGTGGACGGAGGCAGGGTCGTGCGCGAGATCGTCGTGCCGACGCCCAGGGGAAGGGGCAGCGCGCCGATCGCCGCGCAGCTGCGCGCCCTCATCGACGGGCTCGCGAAGGGCGTGCGCGTCGAGGGCGTCGGCATGGGGGCGCCCGGGCGCACGAGCGGCACGCGCATCGTCGAGCTCTCGCTGCATGAGCTCAACGGCGTCGACATGGCGAAGGCGCTGCGGGCGCGCGTGCCCTTCGCGCTCGAGAACGACGCGAACTGCTTCGCGCTCGGCGAGCACCGCTTCGGCGCGGGGAGGAGGGCGCGCCATCTCGTCGCGATCACGCTCGGCACGGGCCTCGGCAGCGGCATCGTCATCGCGGGCGAGCTGCATCGCGGCGCGCACGGCGCCGCGCCCGAGCTCGGGCATCTCATCCATGACATCGACGCGCAGCGGTTCCCGCAGTCCAAGACGGGGGGGAAATGGGAATCGCTGCTGTGCGGTCCCATGCTGCTCGCGCGCTACGAGCGCCTCGGCGGCGAGGGCGGCGCGCGCGGGCTCTGGACGTCGCGCGGCCTTGCCGCGCGCACGGTGCGCGAGGATGCCGCGCGCCATCTCGCGATCTTCTGCGCGAATGCCGTGCGCGCGTTCGACCCCGACCTCATCGTCGTCGGCGGAGGCGTCGCGCATCGCGCGCTCGTCGACGCCGCGAACGCGCGCATGCCCGCGTACGGGTGCGAGGGCATCCTGCGCCTGAGCGCGCTCAAGGAGAAGGCCGCGATCCTCGGGGCGGCGTCGCTGCTCATCAGCCCTCGCGCGGGAAGAGCGCCTCGAGCGTAGCGACGCTCACATCTCCGAATCCCGACGCGACGAGGTCCGCGTGCGCGAGCGCCTGCGGGCCGTGCGTGGTCGTGAGCGCGATCACCTTCATGCCCGCGCTCCTCGCGGCCTCGATGCCGACGAGCGAGTCCTCGATGACGACGCAGCGCCGCGCGGGGACGCCGACGAGGGCCGCGGCCTTGAGGAAGATCTCCGGATCGGGCTTCGCGCGCGCCACCTGCTCGCCGTGCACGATCGCGGGGAAAGAGGGGAGCAGCCTCGTCGCCGCGAGCACGAACGTGACGTTCTCGGCAGGGGCGGACGTCGCGAGCGCGACCGGAATTCCCCTCGCCTTGAGCGCGCCGAGCAGCGGCACGAGGCCCTCGAGCGGCTCGACGCCGCGCTCGCCGTAGAGCTGCCGGTAGAGCGCCTCCTTCTCGCGCGCGTGCCCCTCGCGCTGCGCAGGCGAGAGCCCCGGGAAGTACTCGCCGAAGATCGCGTCGTTGCGCCTGCCCGTGATGCGCTTGTCGTACTCGTCGTCCGTGAGCGGCTTCCCGCGGCTCCGGAAGAACCGCCTCCACGCCTCGCGATGCACGGGGTTGCTGTCCACGACCACGCCGTCCATGTCGAAGATGACCGCGAGCTGCGGGGCGCCCATGCTGCCCTCACGACGCCGCGAGCGCCTGGTCGACCTGCGCCGCGAACTGCGCCGGCGTGAGCGCGCCCACGACGCGCCTGCCGTTGAAGAAGAACGTCGGCGTGCCGGAGACGCCAGCCTTCGAGCCCTCGTCCATGTCGCGCGTCACGATATGGATCTGCTCCCCCTTGTCGAGGCATTCCCTGAACGAGGACTCGTTGATGCCCTGCCGCTGCGCGTATCCCACGAGATCGTCCTCCGCGAGCGCCTGCTGGTTCGCGTAGAGCGCGTCGTGGTACTCCCAGAACCTGCCCGAGAGGTCCGCGCACGCCGCCGCCTGCGCCGCGAGCAGCGCGTGGGGGTGGATGCGCGAGAGAGGGAAGTGCTTGTACACGAGGCGCACCTTGCCGGTCTCGATGTACGCGCGCTCGATGTCCGGCATCGCGGAGCGCGCGAACTCGCCGCAGAACGGGCACTCGAAATCCGAGAACTCGACCACGGTCACGGACGCGTTCTCCGACCCTATGGACGGCGAGTCGTCGAGCGGCACCTTGACGGCCTCCCCCTGCGCCTGCGCCGCGGGATTCATGAACGCGTGGTAGACCCACCAGCCCGCGGCGCAGAACACGACGAGCACGATCGCGAGCGCGACGAGCGTCTCCTTGCGCTCTTCCCTGCGCTGCCTCGCGCGCTCGGCCTCCTTCGCCGCGTGCGCCTCGCCGCTCCCGTCCGCGCTCATGGCCGCATCACCGTGCCGTGCGCGAGATCGTAATAGGTGACGTGCAGGCGCTCGAGCCCGCGCAGCACGAGCGTGCCGTCGCTCTCGTTCGTGCCCATCGTCTCCCATGCCTGCGCGATCGCGGGATAGGCCGAGGTGTCGCCCTGGATGATGATCGTCGGCAGCGCCGAGATCGCGTAGCGCGAGACGAGCGCCTTGCCCTCGGCGCTCGATGCGTCCACGTCGCGCTCGCGCGAGGCGTCGAGGTCGCGCGCGCGGAGCCAGTCCCGCAGCAGGTGCACGTCGTAGCACTGCGCGCACGACGCCATGCCGACGTAGGTCACGTTCACGCGCCCGCGCACGGACCCGCTCGCGGTGTCGACGTACGGCGCGTTGAGCGTCGGGAGCAGGTACCACGTGCCCGCGTACTTCCCCGACGGGATCACGAGCCGCGAGCCGTACGTCTCCCATCCCGCGACGAACTCGTCCGGATACCGCTCGAGCGTCTGGTTGAACGCGAGCGCGGGCAGGCGCGCGGGGTGGAACGGCGCGGGATCGCCCGCCGACACGTCCATCGTGACCGTGTCGCGCAGGTCGTCCACATAGCGCGAGATGTTGAAGCAGTCCGCGCACCCGCTCGGCTCGAGCACGAGCACGCCGACGGCCGGCAGGCTCTCGTTGGGCATTCCCCCTGTACCTTGCGCCGGCCGCTGCGTGGGCGCAGCTTGCGCGTCCCCTGAGGTCCGTTCATGCGAAGGCCCGGGGCCGGGGGAGTTCGAGCGGATCACCAGTATCAGGATGAGGTTGAGCGCGATGACCGCGCATAGTGCCGAGATGATGGCGGTGCTACGCCGCATCCGTGCACCCTGAGCGCAGCGCGAGCGCGTCGAGCTCCTGCTCGCCTTCCGCCCTGCCGCCCTCGGGGAACACCCATGTCGGGTAGCCGGTCACGTTCGCGGCGTCGCACGCCTGCTTGTTGAGGTCGCAGTTGACGAAGGTCACGTGCTTGAACGACGCCCCGAAGCGCTGCTTCTCCGCCTGGCAGTGCGGGCACCAGTCCGTGCCGTACATGACGACGCCCTTGTCCGTGAGGCACTGCGCGAGCGCGTCGTGCGCGCCCTGGCCCTGCCCGCGGGCGAAGAGGTAGATGACGACCGCGAGCGCGACGATCGCGATGGCCCCGAGCGAGTAGTTGATGATGCGCTTGTTGCGCGCCCTCGCGGCGAAGCGCTCGCGCTCCTCGTGCACCTGCGACTCCCGCTCGTCGCGCCCGCGGATGCGCCGCTCGCGGCGCGAGACGTCGCCCTTGCTGACCGCCATGCTAGAGCTCCCTCTTGGGATAGACGGCGTTCGTCTTCCCCTCGGTGGATTTCGCGACGAGGCCCCTGCGCTCGAGCTCCTTGAGCAGCACGCTCAGCTTCGCCTTGCTGAAGTCGGTGCGCAGGCGCAGCGTCGCCTGGCTGATGCCCGGCTGCTGGAGGACCGCGTCGATGACCCTGCGCTCGTCCTTCGTGAGCACGCTGAGCACGAGGTCGCGTCGCTCGCTCGAGGAGAGCTCCGAGCGGCGCATCCTCAGCTCGTCGAGGATGCCCTTGCTCGTGCGCTCCGAGCGCAGGAGGTAGAGGCCCAGGAGCAGCGCGAGCAGCACGAGCGCGATGCCGGTGACGTCGGGGAGCACGATGTTGCCCTGCGCCTGCGGGCACGTGCTGTCACCGTAGCTGCACTGCGCGTGCTCGGGCAGGCTCGCGAGCTGGGTTACGGTCTCGTTGCGCTGCTGCGCGAGGCTTCCCGTGTAGCGCACCGCGAAGAGCATCACGAGCAGCGTCGTGACGATCACGGCTGCGCCGATGACCTTCGCCCCCACCCTCATGCCGCAGGGTTTCCCCCGACGGTTTATATAGTTTTTCCGGGGCGTCGCGTGTGTGGGGCGTGCGTAGCCGCTGCGGAGCATCGAAGAGGTTTTACGTCGCGCCCGGCTCCGCCTTGGTGCTGCTCGGAAACCGATGGCTTCCGGCGCACGGAAATCGCCAAGGATTTCCGGTGCGAGAGATCTCGAGGATTTCTCTGCACGCCAGAAACTCTGCGCGGTTTCTGTCGGCTCCTGTTCAACTCCAAGGCAGTGGCTCTGTATGAAGTGCGTAGGGACCCCTGTGAATGGAGAATGAAATCGAGGTAGGTGCGGCGCGCTGAAGGAAAAATCATGAAAGGAAGGAGAAGAATCAGATATCCTCGTCGTAGTAGGAGTCCTCGCTCTCCTCTTCCTCGTCGTCCTCTTCGGGGTCGTCCTCGGCGATCTCCTCGAACGTCTCCTCCTCGTCCTCGTCGACGTCCTCCTCCTCGTTCTCCTCGTCGTCTTCCTCCTCTTCCTCCCCGAACTTCCCTTCCTCCTCGAACTCGTCGCTCTTCGCCATGGGCCGCACCTCCGCGCACGGGCCCGGCATCCTGGAATTTATAACAGTTGTGCATGCGCGATGGTCTTCGCATGGCCGCGCGGGTGGCGGTCCTCGTCGGGCGAAGAAAAAATTAAATAGCGCATGGCGACTCCCCGTTGAGTTAAGGTCAACAAGGCGCGGATGCCGTGCGGCGGCCCGCGACCGCCCCCATGGGCGCACGTTTAAAAGCGGCGTGCGGAGCCCTCCCACGGGGAGGCGGCGCGGCGATTCGTGAGCGCAGCGGCGTCCCCCGGCCAACGATCAGTGCCCGCGAGGGCAGAGACGATAACAAGAAGGATGGAGGTGGATTCGTGGACATACAACCCATAGGAGAGCGCGTCCTGCTCACGCCGCTCGAGCAGGAGGAGAAGACGTCGGGGGGCATCTACATCCCCGAGAGCGCGAAGGAGGGCAAGAAGCAGGGCGAGGTCGTCGCCGTCGGCACGCTCAAGGACGGCAAGGAGATCCCGCTCAAGAAGGGGGACAAGGTCCTCTACGGCGGCTACAGCAGCGAGGAGTTCGAGATGGGGGCCGAGAAGTACCTCATCGTCGAGTTCAAGGACATCCTCGCCAAGATCGGCAAGGCGAAGTGAGGGATACCATGGCGAAGCAGATCATGTTCGACGAGGCGGCGCGCCAGGCGCTCCTCAAGGGGATAGACAAGGTGGCGAACACCGTCAAGGTGACGCTCGGGCCCAGGGGCCGCAACGTGGTGCTCGACAAGTCGCTGCACCCGCTCGTGGTCAACGACGGCGTGACCATCGCGAAGGAGATCGAGCTGCAGGACAAGTTCGAGAACATGGGCGCGAAGCTGGTCAAGGAGGTCGCGAGCCGCACGCAGGACAACGCGGGCGACGGCACGACGACGGCGACGGTGCTCGCGCAGTCCATGATCGCGGAGGGCCTCAAGAACATCGCGGCCGGCGCGAACCCGATCGCGGTCAAGCGCGGCATCGAGCAGGCGAGCGCGCACGTGACCGAGCAGCTCAAGGCGAAGAGCACGCCCGTGACGACGAAGCAGAAGATCACGCAGGTCGCGACGATCTCGGCGAACAACGACGACGCGATCGGCGCGCTCATCGCGCAGGCGATGGAGAAGGTCGGCAACGACGGCATCATCACGGTCGAGGAGGCGAGGAGCATGGAGACCTCGCTCGAGGTCGTGGAGGGCATGCAGTTCGACAAGGGCTTCCTCTCCCCCTACATGGTGACGGACACGGAGAAGATGCTCTGCGAGTTCGACGAGCCGTACGTCCTCGTGACGGATCGGCGCATCAGCACGATGAAGCAGCTCATCCCCGTGCTCGAGCGCGCGGCGCAGGAAGGCAGGCCGCTCTTCATCGTGGCGGAGGACGTCGAGGGCGAGGCCATCGCGACGCTCGTGCTCAACCTGCTGCGCGGCAGCCTCAAGGTCTGCGCGGTCAAGGCGCCCGGCTTCGGCGACGAGCGCAAGGAGATGCTCGAGGACATCGCGACGCTCACGGGCGCCACGCTCATGAGCGAGGAGACGGGCCACAAGCTCGAGCAGGCGACGGTGCAGATGCTCGGGCGCGCGCGCAAGGTCAGCGTCGGCAAGGACTCGACGACGATCGTCGAGGGCAAGGGCAGCAAGCAGAAGATCGCGGACCGCAAGAAGCTCATCGAGGGCCAGGCGAAGGCGGAAGAGAGCGAGTACCGCAAGGAGGACCTCAAGCGCAGGCTCGCGCGTCTCGGCGGCGGGGTCGCGGTCATCAACGTCGGCGCCGCGACCGAGACCGAGCTCAAGGAGAAGAAGCTGCGCATCGACGACGCGCTGCACGCGACGAAGGCGGCCGTCGAGGAGGGCGTCGTGCCCGGAGGCGGCATCACGCTCTTCCGCGCGGCGTCCAAGCTCGACGCGCTCAAGCTCGCGGGCGACGAGCAGGTCGGCGTCTCGATCGTGCGCCGCGCGCTCGAGGAGCCGCTGCGCCAGATCGCGCGCAACGCGGGGCGCGAGGGCGCCGAGATCGTCGCGAAGATCCGCGCCGAGAAGGACGAGGCCGTCGGCTACAACGCGAAGACGGACACGTTCGAGGACCTCGTGAAGGCGGGCGTCATCGACCCGACGAAGGTCGTGCGCTCGGCGCTCCAGAACGCGGCGAGCATCGCGGCGATGGTGCTCACGACAGAGGCGATCGTGACGGACTTCGACGACGAGAAGGACGAGAAGTCGCCGATGGTGATCATCTAGGCGG
>JAJPEB010000009.1 GCA_023252315.1 Candidatus Woesearchaeota archaeon
ATTCCTCGGGACGTGGAAAGGAGAGGTGACGGTGCAGGCCGAGGAGATAGCTGGGTGGGGGTGGTTCACTTACGAGAAGGCGCGCAAGCTAGAGCTAGGATTCGATTACGCTGATATAATCGAGAAATTACGGAGCCGGAAGCTCATTTAGTGATTGCAATAAGTTTTCTAGAGCCCTCTTATTGTCTCCACGTCACCTCGACCTCGTCCGTCCTCTCGTACGGCCTGATCGTCGCGTCCTCGACCGCCACCGCGATGCCGCCCTTCTCGTGCATGAGCAACCCGGCCCACGCGATCATCGCGGCGTTGTCGACGAGGAACTCGTTCGCGGGGCAGAAGAGCGTAGCCCCGCGCTCCTCGCACATGATGCGGCACATCTCCTGCAGCCGCCTGTTGCACGCGACGCCGCCGCCGAGCGCGAGCTCCGACTTGCCCAGGTGCGCCATCGCGCGCTCCGCCGCCTCCACGAGCATCGCGAACACGTGCTCTTGCGCCGAGAACGCGAGGTCGCGCGCGTCGTGCGTGCCATCCTCGACCATGCGCTTGAGGCGCGTCTCGAGCCCGGCGAAGCTCACGTCCATGCCCTTGACCGCGTAGGGCAGCGGGACGAGCGCGTCCTTGCGCGGCGCGTCGAGGGCGAGCCGCTCGATCGCGGGGCCGCCGGGAAAGCCCATGCCCATGTTGCGCGCGAGCGTGTCGAGGAAGTTGCCGACGCCCACGTCGAGCGTCTCGCCGAAGACGCGGTAGCGCCCGGCGTCGTACGCGATCACCTGCGTGTTCGCGCCGCTGCAGTAGAGCAGCACGGGATCGCGCGCCCGCGTCACGAGCGCCGCGACCTCGAGGTGCGCGATCGCGTGGTTCACGGGCACGAGCGGGACGCCGATGCGCAGCGCGAGCGACTTCGCCGCGGCGGCGCCGATGCGCAGCGCGTGGCCGAGCCCCGGCGCGTTGCTGTACGCGATGAGCCGGATGTCCTCGAGGCGCACGCAGGCCTTGCCGAGCGCCTCGCGCATCGCGCCCTCGTACTCCTCCTCGTGGTGCTGCGCGACCTTGACGGGCACCATGCCCCCCTTCTGCGTGACGTAGGGCCTGCGCACGTTCGCGAGCACGTCGCGCCCGCGCAGGATCGCGACGCCGAAGGTATGCGCGGTGCTCTCGATGCCGAGCACGAGGAGGGCCATTGGCGGCAGGGGGCGCACGAGGGTTAAAAGCGTTGAGGTCTGCTCTGCGGCGTTTCTGGGAGCGATGGCGCTCCGCCTGTTCCTTTCCCTGCCGATACCTTTTAAAGGGATTCGGGAGCCCCCGTGCGCATGGAAGGCCTGCGCACCGCGCCGTCGAAGATCCAGGGCACCGGCTGCTTCGCGGAGAAGGGGTTCGCGAAGGACGAGCGGCTCGGCGAGTACACGGGCGAGCTCATCTCGGACGCGGAGGCGATGCGCAGGCACGTCGAGGGCGACCACACGTACCTCTTCGCGGTCGAGGACGACTTGTGCATCGACGCGCGCTTCGACGACACGAACATCCTCAAGTACATCAACCACTCGTGCGAGCCCAACTGCTACGCGGAGTGCGAGGGGCACAGGATCTTCATCTACGCGCTGCGCGACATCGAGCGGGGCGAGGAGCTCACGTACGACTACCAGCTCGTGTGCGAGACCGACGAGGCGCTCACGTGCTCGTGCGGCTCGAAGTCGTGCAGGGGGACGATGCGGGCGACGCAGGACTGATCCTCCTGCCGCGGGCGCGCGGCGCCCCCGGGAATAGGAACATTTAATTCTCCCGCTGCCGGAAAGCGAGGCATGCTGTATGCGCGCCTGGTCAAGCCGGTCCTCTTCCGCATGGACCCCGAAGACGCGCACGAGCGCGTGCTGCTCGTGGGGAGGATCCTCGGCAGCAACCCCGCCACGCGCGGCCTCGTGCGCGCGGCATGCGCGTGCCGCGACCCGATGCTCGTGCAGCGCATCCGCGGCGTCACGTTCCCGACCCCCGTGGGGCTCGCCGCGGGCTTCGACAAGGACGCGTACCTGCTGCGCACGCTGCCCGCGGTCGGCTTCGGCTTCGCGGAGATCGGCAGCGTGACCGCGGAGCCCTACGGGGGCAACCCGCGGCCCAGGCTCGTGCGCCTGCCCAAGGACGAGAGCATCATCGTCTACTACGGCCTCAAGAGCGAGGGGGCCGCGCGTCGGCTGGTCGACGCTTTCGTAGCGCAAACGAAGATCGACGATTGGATCGAGGGGATAGAGGCGCTCAAGGGATGCGGCGACTATCTCACGATCAACGTGAGCTGCCCGAACACGTGCGACCCCCATACGTTCGCGGAGCCCGCGCTTCTCAAGATGCTGCTCGCGCGCATCGCGCGCGAGGCGCGCTTGCCCCGCAAGCCGGTGTTCCTCAAGCTCTCCGCGGACATGCCTGCGCGCGCCCTCGATCGCATCGTCGCGATCTGCGACCGCGCCACCCGCGGCGACGGCACGCCCATCGTCTCGGGGTTCATCCTCACGAACCTCGTCAAGGACCGCGCGAGCGTGGCCCTCAGGAGCGACCCGTCCGAATACGAGGGGCGCAAGGGAGGGCTCTCGGGAAGGCCCGTCGCGAAGAAGGCGCTCGCGCTCACCCGCCACGCCTACGTGCGCTACGGCGGCCGCTACGTCATCGTGAGCTGCGGGGGGATCTTCACCGCGCAAGACGCGTACGAGCGCATCCGCAACGGGGCGTCCCTCGTGCAGCTCGTGACGGGGATGATCTACGGCGGCCCGTTCGCGGTGAAGCGCATCACCAAGGGGCTCGTGGCGCTGCTCAAGCGCGACGGGTTCGCGAGCGTCTCAGAGGCGGTGGGGGCGGACGCGCGCGCGAGCGCGCGCTGGGCACGTCGCTCTCGCATGCGAAGCGCTCCGGGCCGCGCTAGCCGAACGTGAACGTGTACAGCTCGACGCCCGGCGCCACCTTGAGCTCGAGCGTGTGCGTGCCGTACGACGTGCCGTTCACGAGCGTGTAGAGCGTCTGGTCGGAGACCGTCACGTTGCCCTGCGCGACCCCGTCGACGACGACCTGCACCTGCGCGGGGCTCTTGGAGCCCGCGACCGCGTACACGTCCTTCGCGCCGTAGCGCAGGAGCACGCGCGAGTCCCGCACCGCCTGCGCGTTGTCCCTGTTGTCGCGCCACGTGCCGTCGAGGTAGAACTTGCCGTCCTCGAGCGCCGCGGGCGCCTCGTACGCGACCTCCTGGTCGTTGCGGTAGCCCTGCGCGTTGCCGAGCTGGTCGCGGCTGAAGCCGTAGCCGAGGTACGTCTCCTCGCTCGTGATCTGGCCGAACTGGGGCGCCTGCGTGGGCCGCGTGAGGTTCGCGCCGACCGTCATGTTGAGGCCGAGCGCCTCGCGCCGCTCCTCGAGCAGGCCCTGGATCGCCTTCTCCGTCTCGTCGTAGCCGCCCTCGCCGATGTGGTCGTGGACGACGAAGCCGTCGATGTCGATCAGGTACTCGTGCGGCCAGTAGTGGTTGTTGTACGCCTGCCACGTCGCGCGGTCGTTGTCGAGCACCACGGGGTACTTGACCCCGAACTTCTGCGTCGCGCGCACGACGTTGCCGTAGTCCTTCTCGAACTCGAACTCGGGGGTGTGCACGCCGACGATGAGGAGGCCCTGGTCGCGGTACTTGTCGTCCCACGCCGTGAGGTAGGGGAGCGTGCGCTCGCAGTTGATGCACGAGTACGTCCAGAAGTCGACGAGGATGACCTTCTTGCCGATCTCGTCGCTCAGGTTGAAGGGCGCCGCGTTGACGAATCCCGAGGGGTGCGCGAGCTCGATCGCGCGCGGGTACTTGCCCTGCTTGCCCGCGATGCGCTGCGCGGCCGCCGCCGAGAGCTGCGCCTGCGCGGGCGACGCGGGGGTGCCGTCGGCCTGGGCTTGCTCGGGCTGCTGCGCGGCAGCGACGGGGATCTGCACGGGCGCCGACGACGACTGCGGGCTCGCGGTCAGGTGGCTGATCCACGCGATCGCGCCGACGATGGCGGCGACGATGACGATGAGGGCGATGGTCTTCTTCTCCATGGGGTCACCTGAGCAGCAGGCTGTTCACGAACGAGAAGTTCGCGACGAGGCTGAGCGTCTGCGTGAAGACGAGGATGCCGAGCGCGATGAGCAGCACGCCAACGACGATGTTGAAGTACTCGAGGAACCTGCCGTAGCGCTTGATCAGCGCGAGCGCCTGCCCGGAGAAGATCCCGACGAGCAGGAACGGCAGCCCGAGGCCGAGCGCGTACGCGAGCAGCAGGCCGAAGCTCTGCCCGGGCTGCGACGCCGCGAGCGTGAGGACGGAGCCGAGCACGGGGCCCACGCACGGCGACCAGCCGACGGCGAACGACGCGCCGAAGAGGAACGAGGTCACGTACGCCATCCCCGAGGACTTCGCGCCCGACGACTCCTTCACCTCTGCGCTGTGCTCGCGCATGAGGAACGGGATCCTGATGAGGCCGGTGAGGTGCAGGCCGAACACGATGATGACCGCGCCGCCGATGCGCGAGAGCCACGCCTGCACCCCGTACGACACGTTCGCGAGCACGGTGTTGAGGAGCACGCCGAGCAGCGCGAAGACGCACGAGAAGCCGAGCACGTACACCGCGCTGTGCGAGAACGTGCGCCACTTGCCGTCCCCGATCGACGTGCCGGAGAGGTACGCGAGGAAGCCGGGGAGCAGCGGGAGCACGCACGGGCTCAGGAACGAGACGATGCCTGCGAGGAACGCGACGAGGAGCGTGAGCTGTGCCATGGATGCGCGCCTCCCGGGCGGCTCTTATATAGTTTCTCCAGAATCGGGCGCGGGAGCGGAGGCTTAGGCATTGTCGCGGGTGTTCCACCATCGGCATTTCCGCGGCGTTGCCTTTTATAAGCAAAATCCGCTTCATGCCGCCCACAAGAGAGGTGCCTCCCATGCGTCTTCCTGCCCTGCTGCTCGGCTTCGTCCTTCTCAACACCGTGCTCGTCGCGGCCTCGCAGAGCGCCGAGCCGGTCCTCGTGCGGGTCACCGCCTTCGATCCCGCGACGCGCGTCTACACCTTCACGTGCACGCCGCCGCCCGGCACGGAGCCCATGAAGTACTGGACGGTGCGCCCCGACACGCCCGCGCTCGAGTACAGCGCCTCGACCACCTCCTCGACCCTCACCTACAACCTCTCGAAGGACGTCCTCTACCACATCGGCTGCCAGGTCATCAACTCGAGCAGCGGCCAGGCGATCCGCGGCGACTTCCACATCGACCGCAGGATCGCGCCCAACACCGTCGTGCCCAACGTGCGCGTGACCGCGGCGAACAACCTCAACGTCTCCTTGCACTGCGACGTCCCGAAAGGCGTCACGAACTACAATCTCTACTGGACGCTCGAGAACATCCGCGAGACCACCCCGGTCCCCGCGCTCAACAACATGCGCGACGTCAACATCTCTATCCCGTACCCGCTCCTGTGGGACATCGACTGCGGCGTCTGGAACATCGACAACCAGAGCTGGACGCAGTGGGGCTACCCCGTCGAGTTCATGGCGAACGGCGGCCAGCCCTACATCCCCAACGTCAACGGCTGCATCCCCGGCGACCCGTGCCCCTTCAATACGACGGGCACGAACACGACCCAGCCGCCGGTGAACGCGACCAACGGCACGGGCCAGCCTCCCGCGAACGCGACGAACTCCTCGTGCTTCACGAGCCTGCAGAACGTCCCCGCGTCCTGCACGGGCGGGGCGATCACCGCCGACACGTTCGACGGCTGCAGGCATCTCACGTGCGGCGCCATGAGCGTGCTCGCGTGCGACAAGCCGAGCTCGAGCGCCCCGCAGTACTTCGAGATGTACAAGCAGTCGGGCGGCGGCGCGACGCTGTGCCTGGGCACGACCTGCATCTCCGACGGCGGCTACGCGCGCAGCCCGAGCTACCCGCTCTGCATCGGCAACGCTACCTGGGGTGGCGGCATCGCCAACTACACGCTCTCCGTGAGCAGCTCGCCCTCAGGCGCGCTTTCGATCAACGGCACGGGCTTTGGCGCGACGCCGCGCTCGCTCTCGCTGCTCCCTGGCAGCTACCTCGTCTCGGTGAGCGCTGCGGGCTTCGCGAGCAACACGACGACGATCACGCTCGCGGCGAACACGACGCTGAGCCTCACGCTCCAGCCGGTTTCCAACGCGACGGGCAACAGCACGAACACGACCGCATGCTTCTCGAGCGTGCAGTCCATCCCCGCCTCGTGCACGGGCGGGGCGATCACGCAAGACACCTATAACGGGTGCCGCACGATCGCGTGCGCGTCGGGCGCGAGCTCGCTCTCGGTGCTCGCGTGCGACAAGCAGGGCTTCTTCGAGATGTACAAGCAGGGCAAGACCGGCACCGCCGTGAGCGCGATCTGCATCGGTGCGACGTGCATCAGCGACAACGGCTACGCGAAGAGCGCGAGCTTCCCGATCTGCGCAAGCGCGCCCGGCAACGGGACGAATTCCTCGAGCGGCGGCGGCGCGACCGTAAATGCCGTCTCGCCATTCCCTGCGGACCAGGCGTACGTGCTCTCGTGCGATGCGCAGGGCCTCAACGCGACGACGTGGAGCTGGGACTTCGGCGACGGCACCCATGAGACGAGGTCGGGCACGCGTACGTACTCCGCAGGCAACCCCTATGGCCCGAGCAGCGTGCCGAACAAGGACGTCTACCACGCGTTCCCCTCGTCCGGAAGCTACCAGGTGTCATGCACCGCGTCCGATGGCGTGAGGAGCGCTGCGGGCAGCAGGACGGTGAGCGTCGCGTTCCAGGCGGCGACCAGCGTCTCCGCGCAGGGCACTGGCGGCCTCTCGTACGCGCTCACGTGCGACCCCGCGACGTACTCGCTCACGCAGTACTACTCGGGCACTATCTGGAACATCAGGAACGCGACGGGCGACACGGTGTTCTCCGACGCGCCTGGCGGCGAGGGCTCCCTGGGCCTCAACTTCAGCTTCCCCTCCCCGGGCCAGTACTCGGTCGAGTGCAGGCCGAGGACCTCGGACGACCGCTTCAGGCCCGACTACTGGAAGGGCGACGCTGCGGGCTACACGCCGTGCAACAGCCCCGGCGGCTGCGTCGACACCACAAGCCCGACGCTGCCCGTGACGGTGCCGCCCGCGAGCGGCGCGTCCGCGAGCCTGGGCATCGCGCCGTGGTTCCCGCAGGGACGCAGCTACGTGTTCGTGTGCAACGCGACGGGCTTCACGCCGAGCGCCTACGATTTCGCGTTCGGCGACGGCAACAAGCAGCTCAGCTCGACGCAGGACAACGTCTACTACACGTACGGCGCCGCGGGATCGTACCAGGCCGCGTGCACCGCGCGCAATGGTGCTGTGAGCGCGTCGGGGCAGCTCTCGGTGACGGTGGCGTAGCGGCCTTCCTTGTTCTCCTCGTTTCTCTTCTCTTCTCCTCTCGTATGCTGCTGCGGCGCCTCTAGGTAGTTTTACGCCGGCAGGGGGCCCGCCAGCCCGCCTCCTGTTCGACGCCAAGGCAGCGGCGCTCTCCCCGATCGGTCGTTTCACGCGATACTCTTTTAAACGGAATTCGTCTTCCCCGCTCCATGTCCTACGCGTTCACCTATGGCTCGCACTGCCACTTCAGGTTCGCGTAGGCCGCACGCTTCTCGTTCGTTTTCGCAGCTAGATATTCATGCGCCCGTGCGCGCAAGGTGATCATCATGACGTCGGAGAATGAAGGGATGGGGGATTCGGACTACCAGAAGGAGACGATGCACATGCGCCGCTGGGAGACGCTCGAGGGCTGGCCCGAGGTGCGCGGCTACGACTTCGATCGCGCGTTCGACATGGGGGAGTTCCTCGCGTCGTACGCGACCATGGGCATCCAGGCGAGCAACCTCGCGCGCGCGATCGCGATCGCGAAGGCGATGCGCGAGGCGAAGGCGACCGTCTTCCTCTCGTGCACCTCGAACATGGTGAGCTCGGGCAACCGGGAGATCATCAAGTACCTCGTCAAGCACGGCCACGTGCACTGCCTCGTCATGCCCGCGGGCGCGCTCGAGGAGGACATCATCAAGACCATGCGCCCCTTCGTGCTCGGCTCGTTCGAGGCGCCGGGGCGCATGCTCTTCGAGAAGGGCATCGGCAGGATCGGCAACATCTTCGCGCCCTACGACCGCTACCTCGCGCTTGAGCGCTTCATGCAGCCGGTCTTCGACAAGGTGTACGGGGAGCAGCGCGAGAGGGGGACGCCCTTCACCCCGAGCGAGCTCGCGCGCGCGATGGGGCTCGCGGCGGGCCACGAGGATTCCATCCTGACGTGGGCCGCGCGCAGGGACGTCCCCGTCTTCTGCCCTGCGATCACGGACGGCTCGCTCGGCGACCTCATGCACTTCCAGCGCCAGAGGCGCCCGGACTTCGCGATCGAGGTCGTGGGCGACCATCACGCGATCGTCAGGCTCGCGCTCGCGGCGGAGAGGACGGGCGCGATCCTGCTCGGCGGCGGCGTGTCGAAGCACTACGTGCTCAACGCGAACATCTTCCGCGAGGGCCTCGACTACGCGGTCTACATCACGACCGCGACCGAGCACGACGCGAGCGACAGCGGCGGCAGCCCGCAAGAGGCGATCACGTGGGCGAAGATACGCGAGCAGGGCGAGCACGTGAAGGTCGTGTGCGAGGCGAGCATCGCGTTCCCGCTCTTGGTGGCTGGGAGCTTCGCGAGGAAAGATGGCGATGACGGCGGGAACGCAAAGGCCTAGGCATCTAGAACTGCCTATAGAACCTCGCCTTCGCGCCGTACGCGCATCGCATCGCGCTCGCTGCCTCGTGGAAGAGCGCGTCGCTCGTCACGAGCCGCTGCAGGCTGCGCGTGAAGACATCTGCGTGATTGCCTTGACCGCCTTTCGCAGGCAGGTGTAGGCCCCGCGTCTTCCTGTCGTGGTCGCGGTGTGGGACGTAGAACTGCGAGTTCTGCTCCGTGAGCGACCACCCCCTCGCAGGGTCGACCATGAGCGGGAGCAGGCGTGCGTACTCCGCCGAGACGGAGACTTCCATCGCGCTGCGAAGCGTCGCCGCAGCTCTCACATCGTATGCCTGGGGGGCCTCGCCTTCCATTGCATCGAGCAGCGTGTGCAGGCCATCGATCACAAGGCGTGTGTCCAGCGTGGGCCGCGCGTTGATGAGCGCCGCCTTCTCCACGCCTACGCAGGCGAGATCCTCGACCAGCGCGAGCCGATGGTCCTTCTCGCGCGCGGGGTACTCTTCTCGCATCAGCCACTTGAGGCCCGCTCGCAAGGGATCGTCCTTGACGCCGAGCAGCGCCTTGTCGTAGAGCGGCCCGAACTCCCTCGCGACGAGGGCGCGCTGCACGAGCAGCGATTGCAGTTGCGGATTCGTGAGTCCCGTGCCATAAAGCGCGGAGAGGCTTCTGCGCAGCTTTCCGATCTCTTGGTTCTCGATCCTGTCCAGTCGTTCCAGAAGCTGCATGGTGATTACTTGAAAGTGGTGAATTACTTATAAATGTTTTGTGAATGGGGAATTTCAGAGACGAGGGACGGAGAGAACCGAAAGGTCCCAGTGATCCCTAGTCGTTCTCGAAGCTCGACTCGCGCGCCCTCGACTCCCCGTCGCGGTAGGTGTCGTAGTGGTCCTGGCACACCTTGCGCCCGTGCCAGTCGCGCGAGGCGCGGCGCGTGCAGTTGGGCTCCTCGCACTCGATGTCCTCGTAGCGCCACTTCGTGAAGTCGACGAGCTTCATGTTCGCGACGTCCTCCTTGAAATGCGAGAGGAACGCGTCGCGCACCTCGGCCGTCTCGACGGAGATGTACGAGTAGACCTCGAGCAGCGCCTCGCGCTCGGGCACGAACGTGTGCATGACGAGGTGCGCGGAGTGCGTGATCGCGACCGCGGTGACGCCGGGGAACGAGCCCTTGCGCGCGACGACCGTGGGGCCGTGCACGATCTGCGAGTGCGTCGCGTACGCGAGCTTGCGCATGAACGCCTCGATCGAGTCCTTGTCGCGCAGCGTGTCGAGGGCGCACCTGGTCGCGCACAAGATGACGTGGTGCTGCTGCATCGGTGGCGGCCCTGGGCCGGCGCGGTTATAAAATTTCCCCCCTGCGGCGCATCGACGGCAGGCCTGGGGAAAAGGAGCGAGCTGCGATTCTGGAGAAACTACATAAACTCCCACTTCCCGGGAGATCGCATGGCAGGACGAGACACGAAGGAGACGGGAACGAGAGGGAGCGCGACGAAGGAGCAGGGCGCGCGCGCGAAGGGCGCGGGAAGGGTCGTCAAGACGGACGCGGAGTGGAGGAAGACGCTCACGCCCGAGCAGTACAAGGTGCTGCGCGAGAGCGGCACCGAGCGGCCGTTCACGGGCGCGCTGCTCGAGCACAAGGGGAAGGGCATGTACGCCTGCGGCGGATGCGGCCAGGCGCTCTTCGCCTCGGACGCGAAGTTCGACTCGGGCACCGGCTGGCCGAGCTTCTCTGAGCTGGTCGACGACAAGAGCGTCGAGCTGGTCGAGGACAATTCCCTCTTCTCGCGCAGGACCGAGGTGCGCTGCAGCAGGTGCGGAGGCCACCTCGGCCACGTGTTCCCCGATGGCCCCAAGCCGGGCGGCATGCGCTATTGCATGAACTCCGCCGCGCTGTGCTTCATGGGCGGCGAGGGGAAGGGCCCCGCGGCGAAGGAGAGCGCGAAGGAGAAGAGAGGGGCCAAGGCGAGGGGCTAGGGCCTCTCCCTTCTCGATACTCTTTTAAATCTCCGCCGCGGGGCGCACGCCGTGGAGGGACGGGAGCTGCGCGGTCTTCTCATGCTCTGCGCGGCAGCGCTGCTCGCGCTCGCGGCGGCGCGAGGGGCGCACGCGGCGTCGTTCGGCTGCGAGATCCTGCAGGGGAGCTGCCTCGCGAACGAGACGCTGCTCGTGCGGCTCAACTCGTCGGAGGCGGGCCAGGCGCCCAACAACAGCCACGCGCAGCTCGCGAACTTCTCGGGCGGCGCGTACCCGTACAGCGTCTGCTGCTGGACCGACGCGTTCCGCTCGATGGGCAACGCCTGCACGCCAGGATCCGCGCGCGTGCTCGCGCTCGCAGCACCCTCCGACAGCCACTCGCAGGCGGGCAACCAGTCGGGGTACGCGTGGAGCGCCTGCCTCAACGCGAGCGTCGGCACCGTGAGCTGCGAGTATCCTGTCGGCGCATGCTCTGCTGGCTATGCCCCTGTCGCGAGCATGGCGTCGTCGGAGCCTGGCGACGGCAACCTCACGAACGCGCACCTCGCGGCGCCCGGGCACTACGCGCGGCAGGCCTGCTGCAGGATCGCGTCGCTGGGCCCTCCCTCCGTCGCGGCGGCGATCATCAGCCCCATCAACGTGACGCGAAGGTCCGACGTGCTGTGCGGCAACGGCACGGTGTCGGACCCCGACGGCGACGCGGTGACGCTGCACTATGATTGGTATGCGAACGGCACGAGCGTCGCGGTGCTCAACCTCCCGATGGACTACGATCCCGACGCGGCGACGACCCACGACATCTCCGGGTACGGCAACCACGCGGCGGTGCACGGGGCGGCGTTCCTGCCGACTGGGGGGAGGATCGGCGGCGCGTTCTCCTTCGACGGCATCGACGATTACCTCGACGCCGGCAACAGCTCGCGCCTCGACATCACGGGCCCGATCACGATCGCGGCATGGGTGAGGCTCGCGCAGGGGTCGCACTTCGACCCGATCGCCTCGAAGGCTGTGGGTAACGGGGCCGCGAACGACCCGTTCGATTTCAGGACCGACGGCAGCGCTGCGCCCAAGCTCGAGCTTGTGCGGGCGAACGCGTCCTCGTTCGAGTCCGTCTCGAGCGCCTCGGCTCTCGGGCTCAACGCCTGGCACCACGTGGCCGTCACGGTCGACGCGGGCAAGGCCTACGCGTTCTATATCGACGGACAGCCCGCGGGGAATGGGACGTTCACCGTCTCGCCGACGGGCAACGCGAACCCCGTGCTCATCGGCCGCAGGGACGACGGGCTCTCGCTCAACGGCTCCATCGACGAGGAGATGGTCCTCAACAGGTCGCTCTCTCCAGGCGAGGTCGCGACGCTCTACGCGACCGGCAACCGCTTCCTCAACCGCTCGGAGCTGCGCAAGACGGACGAGTGGAACTGCTCGATCACGCCCGTCGACAGCACCGGGCTCAACGGCACGACGGTGCGCAGCGCGCGCACGCGCGTCGAGGGGTCGCTCCCGCTCGCGGCGACGCTGCTCTACCCCGCGAACGGCAACGCGAGCGTCTTCGAGCGCACCGTGGCGTTCGACTGGAACGACTCGGACGAGCCCGACGGCGACCCGCTCAATTACACGCTCAACCTCAGCGTCGCCGCGGGCCCGTGCGGCGTGCAGAGGGAGCAGACGGGCATCGCGCAGAGCAACTTCACGCTCGGCGAGCTGTGCGTCGACCAGGCGTACTGGTGGAACGTCACGGCGTGCGACGTCGATGGCTGCTCGCCCGCGAGCGCGACGTCCAACTTCACCGTCGCGAGCGTGCTCTCGATCGCGCTGCGCAACGCGAGCGCTGACCTCGGCGCGCTCAGCTTCGGGCAGAGCGCGGCCACGGACGCAGGCGCGGGATCGCCGTTCCTGCTCGAGAACGACGGCAACGTCGTCGCGAACGTCACGCTCGCGGGCAACGCGTCGCCCTTCTCGACCGTAGGCCTCGGCAGCACGGCGTTCCAGTTCCGCGTCGCGCAGAATGAGACTGGCAGCCTCGACGCCGCGGGGAGCCAGGTATCGTACGCGCCCGTGCCGGCGAACGCGACGAGCGCGATCGGGCGCTTCAACTACTCCGACGCGTCGGACCTCGTCGCGATCCATGTGAACGTCACGGTCCCTCCTGGCGAGCCCTCGGGACCCAAGGCGGCGAACATCACGCTGCAAGCGGTGGTGGCGGGATGAGGGGCGCTCCGCTCGCGCTCGTGCTGCTCGCGATCGCGCTGTGCGCCCCGCCCGCGCTCGGTCTCGGCGTCTCGCCCGCGCAGCGCATCGCGTACGCGAACGGGACCGCGCAGGAGCTCTCGTTCCGCCCGGTCCTCTCGCCCTCGGAGCGGGGCACGCTCTCCGCGCGTGTCGAGGGCGATCTCGCGCAATACATCTCGGCGACGATCGAGGGCGAGGAGGGCGCGCGCACCGTCGTCGTGCGCATCCCCCCGCTCGTGGGCATCGCGCCGGGCCCGCACGGGCAGCGCATCGTGCTCTCGCTCGCGCCCGCCGCAGCGCAAGGGGAGTTCTCCGCGCGCACGGAGGTCGCGGCGAGGCTCACGGTCATCGCCCCCACGCCCGACGCGTTCCTGCGCGCGTACTGGGACGTGGCGAGCGACACGGGATCGGGCGCCGTGCGCGCCACGCTCACGCTCGAGAACCTCGGCGCGCTGCCGACTACGCCCGAGGCTGCGGGGATCGCGCTCGCGGACGGCTCGCGCACGGACACCATAGTGTTCTTGCCTCTGCCCGCGCAGATCGCCCCGGGCGCGTCCGTGCGCGTGGACGGACGGTACGACCTCTCGGCTCCCGGCGCGCTCGCGCCCGGCATGTACGACGCGACGCTCGACGTGCGCTACGGGGGCGCGACGATCGAGGAGCGAAGGCGCGTGCCGCTCGGATCGCCGCGCGTCACGGTGTCGTCGCTCGCGCTCGAGCGGGAGGGGGGGCCGATCTGGCCCGTGCAGGTCGAGGGAGCGCTCGCGTGGAACGAGCCCGTCGAGGTGCGCGCGCGCCTCTTCGTGGACGATGCGGAGTCGCCCGCGATCGAGGAGCGCTTCAACGCGACGGGACGGATCTCGCGCACGCTCTACCTCGACACCGCTCGCGCAGGCGTGCCCACGCAGCGGGTGCGCGTCGAGCTCTCGGCGGGGGATTCGATCGCGAGCGCGGACGCGTCCGCGTCCGCAACGGCCGTCCCGCCCTCGCGCATGTGGCGGTGGCTCGCGTTCGCCGCCGCGATCGCCTGCGCGCTCGCGGCGCTGCTGCGCTGGCGGATGCCCCCGCGCGCGAAGCCCGTGCCTGCGCAGGCGCCGCCGCAGGGCCCGCCTGAGCTACATTTATAATGCGCGCGACCCGGCAGCGCCGCATGGAACGCGCGCTCGGCCTCCCGCTGCTCGCGCTCGCGCTCGTCGGCGCAGTCCTGCTCGGCAGCGGTGCCACGGGGATGTTCGCGCTCTCGCAGAGCTGCTGCTTCGGCCCCTCATGCGCGCACGACTACCTGTGCGACGCCGCGGAGCCCGCCGCCGGATCGCCGTCCCCCGGGCCTGCGCTGGGCCTGATCCTCGGCGCGGCGATGCTCGGCCTCACGCTCGCGCTCCTGCTGATCCATCGCAAGAACGCGCAGTGAGCCGGGCCGGGGCCCTTGGGGAGTGCCTCGGCGGACGACGGCTGTCGGATAACCGTGGTGTTCCGCATCGCTGGGAGAAACATATAAATACCCCCGTGAAGGGTGCAGGCGCATGGGCGCGGGCGGCGGCCGCTGCGCGCACAGGTGGTACGATGGCGGATCTTTCGAACAAGGCGCTTGCCCTGCTGCTTCTCATCGCGATCGTGACTTCGATCGGCACGACGACGTTCATGCTCACCAAGCTCGGCGAACGCGGGGCCCAGGGAGACCTCAGCGGCAGGGCGACGACGGGGACCGCGCAGACGACGTTCTCGATCAACAGCCAGCTCTCGATCCGCTTCATCAACAGCGTCGTCCCCTTCGGCTCCGGCTACGTGAACGGCACGCTCCAGAACAACTGCGTCATGGGCACGAACAACTCTCCGCCCACGGCTCCCGGAAGCGGCTGCGTGAACTTCAACGCGACCGTGACCGACCAGAACCTCACGATCGAGAACGACGGCAACCTGCTCGCGAACGTCTCGCTCAACTTCAGCTCGAACGCCACGGGATTCATCGGCGGCAACGAGATCGCGCCCTCGTTCCAGTACCTCGTCAACAACTCGGAGAGCGGCGCATGCGGCGTCATCCAGAACACGTCGTCGGGCTTCAAGGAGGTCGGCGCGACGGAGACATCCTCGCCGGGCGCGAGGGTATGCACGAGGCTCAACTTCACCGACACCGCAGACCTCATCAACATCGCGTTCTGGCTGCGCATCCCCGAGGACGCGTCGCCTGGCGCGCACAGCGTCACGATCACCGCCATCGGCTGCGGGGACGGCAGCTGCTAGGCCATGGCAGCGGACGCCGCGAGCCCCGCGGGCGCGCAGGGAGCGCAGCCGGCCACGCCCGAGCAGGGCGGCGACCTCTCGTCGCGCACGATCCTCGCGCTCGTGATCCTCACGATCGCGGTCTCGTTCGTCGGCGCCTTCTTCACGCTCTCGCAGGCGATGGCGCCCGACGCCTCGCCCGCGGCCGCGCCGCACGCGACGACGGCGCAGGTCGGGTTCGTGATCGAGCCGCCCGCGCGCACGACGGGGACTTCCACGGGCATGGTCACGCTCGGGATCGAGCGCCCGCCCAGGTAGCGCGCATGGCAGCACGCAAGCCCCTCGCGCTCGCGCTCCTCGCGCTCGCACTGCTGCTCCCGCTCATCGCCCCCGCGCATGCGGTGGGGTTCGCGAACCTCCCCGCCACGACGGAGTTCCTCTTCTCGCCCGGCAAGACCGTCGAGGTGCCGCTCTACGTGGTGCGCGGGAGCGCCATCGACGTGACCGTCTCCGCGCCGTCTCCCGATCCCGAGGACGCTGCGGCGACGCAGCGCGCGCAGAGCATCCTCTCCTACGTCTCGCTCGACGATCCCGCTCCCAAGGGCGGCGAGCGCGAGCTCACCTTGCGCATCGCGTTCCCGCAGCAGATGGAGCCGGGCACGTACCTCATCGACGTGTGGGCGACGGACAGGCCCCCGCAGCAGGAGGCGACGATCATGGCGGTCGCGTCCGTCAAGATGCGCCTCACGGTGCGCGTGCTCTCGCCGGACCCGCTGCTCGAGGTGACGGGCATCTCCGTGCCCGCGAGCGCGCAAGGCCTCGCCGCGAACGCGACGCTCACGGTCGCGAGCAGGAGCGCGCAGGACGTCCCCGACGCCGTCGCGGCGGTGAACGTCTACTCGAACGGCACCCTCGTCGCGAGCGGGACCACGCGCCACGCGATGGTCCTCTCCGGCGAGACGGTGGCCCTCACGGCGGCGCTGCCGACCGAGGGGCTCGCGGGCGGCGACTACGACGTCAACGCGACCGTCTCGTACGGCGGCAGGCAGGCGTCGAGCGCCCAGGAGACGCTCAGGATCGGGACGCTGCATGTCGACGTCCCGGACTACACGCGCACGCTGCTCTTCAACGCGACGAACCGCTTCTCGTTCACGATCGCGAACCGCTGGAACCGCGACCTGCACGGCGCCTACGCGACGCTGCGCCTCGCGGGCGCGGAGAAGACGACCGCGACCCACGATATCCCCGCGTTCGGGACCACGGGCTACGAGGTGTACTTCGATCGCGAGTCCTCGCTCGTGCCGGGCCATGCGCCGGTGAATATCACGATCTCGTACAGCGACTACGATCCCGCGAGCGGCGAGTACGTGGCGAAGAGGGAATCGATCGTGGTCGACACGGAGATCGCGGCGCCCGCGGCGCAAGAGCGCCCCGCGATCGCGACGTCCACGCTCGTGCTCTCGGCGACGCTCGCGCTCCTCGTGCTGCTGCTCGTGGCGGCGCTCGTGCTGCTCTCGCGCTCGCATGCGCACGGCGAGGGCCCTGCGGCGCAGCCTCCCTCCCCGATCCCTCCTGCAGGAGCCGCGCAGGCCACGCAGCCTCTCGCCGAGGAGAAGCCTCGTGGACCGTAAGCTCGCGTCGCTCGGCATCGTCTTCCTGTGCGCGGCGGTCGTGGGCGCGCTCGGGGCGTATCTCCTCGTCACGCAGTGGTACGTGCTCGACACGCGCACGGTGCCCGTCGCGTTCACGGTGAGCGAGGGGAACAGGATAGGGTTCGACGTCGACCCTTCCTCGCTCGCGTTCGGCACTGTCCCGCAAGGCGGCGTCGCGGAGCGCACGACCTCGCTCTCGACGCCGCCTTGCGGGACAG
>JAJPEB010000010.1 GCA_023252315.1 Candidatus Woesearchaeota archaeon
AAGGGCGACGCGCACTTCGACCATATCTACGCGCAGGGCAACGAGCGCGTGTTCCTCGTCGCGGACGCGCCCGCGGAGATGCGCATGGCGAAGGGCTACGGGCGCGCAGGCGTCGTGCGCGTGGGAGTCGCGCACGAGGTGACGCCGGGCGCGGTCACGCGCGCGTACAGCCTGCTGCAGGGCGTCCTGCACGGGGAAGGCACGCTTCCCGAGGGAGGCGAGGAGAGCTATGCGCTCGATGCCTCGCGGCTGCGCCTGCCGCGCGCGGGCGAGCTCGAGCGCGAGCTCGTCGCCGCCGGCGCCGACGCGACCGTGCGCGGCGCTGCAGACGAGATCATGGGCGGGCTCGACAGGTATTTCTCGCAAGCGCGTATGTGAGCGGGCGCGGGGCGCGACCGGTCCCCCTCGTTGCGCGCGAGGCACTACACTTTTATAGTCCCCTGCATGGACCGCGAGCATGGACATCGAGCGCAAGGAAATCCATGCGAGCGGCGTCAAGCTCTTCGCGACGCAAGGCGGCAAGGAGGTCGCGCGCGCGTACCTCTACCTCATGCGCAACGACCTCCACGGCGCGCCCTTCGGCTTCATGGAGGACGTGTTCGTCGACGAGAGCCTGCGCGGGCAGGGCATCGGGACCGAGATCCTAAACGAGCTCATCGCGGAGGCGAGGCGGCGCGGCTGCTACAAGCTCATCGGCACGAGCAGGTACGAGCGCCCGAAGGTGCACGCGCTCTACGAGCGGCTCGGCTTTCGCGACTGCGGCAAGGAGTTCAGGATGGATCTGGAGGAGTAACCAGGCGTTCTTTCGTACAAGATCGCGTACGCAAGCATACGATACGCTCGCGTTTGGTTTTCTTCGTGTCGCCAACCATTCCGCGTCCTTTTCTTCGCCCCCTCTCTTCATTCTCCTGTACTTCTCTGGGACACGCGACGCAGCATGGGAAAATCCGCTACGTTCCCGTCGGGAGAATCATCTGGCCATGGAAATGCGCTGCTTGGGGACTGGTCCGGCGGACGTTGGGGGTTGAGAAAAGGAATGCTCTCCTCATGCGCCCCCAAGCAGCGCGCGTGTGCGGAGATGAACCACCCACCTTCCACCCACAAGGCCGTGCGATCGCGCGCAGCTTATAAAATTTTTGCTCGTCGGGAAAACGCCATCGCGCGAGCCCGGCGATGCCCTGCGGGGAAAGAGCGCACGCGTTGGCGAGAGATGGCGTTTCGTGCGCACAAGTTTTAGGCGAGACGCCCGCGCGCGAGGGTATTTTTATAAACCGCGTGGCGCACCGCCCGCCCATGCGAGAGATCCTCCATGCGAGCGGCGCGTACGCGATCGCGCCCGACGGCGTCGTGCACGCGAAGCCAGGCGCGAATGCCCCTGCGTCCGGCGAGATCGCAGCGCAGTGGGCGGCGCTGCCCGAGCGCGAGATCCCCTCGCTGCTGCACGCGGTGCGCGCCTCGCTCGACGACGACCATAAGGCCGCGCTGCGCGCGGCGAACATCGCGATCACGAAGGAGGCGATGCGCGCGAGCGTCGCGCCCGACAGCCATATCATCCACGCGAGCGCCGCGATCGAGGAGCTCGACAGCGTCGCGAACAGGCTCAGCAAGCGCCTGCGCGACTGGTACGCGCTCTACTACCCCGAGCTCGAGCGCGAGCACCGCGACCACAAGGCGTTCGTCGCGGCCGTGCTCGAGTACCCGCGCCGCAACCCCGCCTCGATGGGCGGCGAGTTCTCCGAGGAGGACCTCGCGAGCGCGCTCTCGCAGGCGCAGCTGCTCAGCACGATCTACGCCCAGCGCGAGCTCATGCTCGAGTACATCGAGCGCATGATGAGGCTGCACGCGCCCAACGTCACCGCGGTCGCGGGCGCGATGATCGGCGCCCAGCTCATCGCGATCGCGGGATCGCTGCGCAGGCTCGCGAGCATGCCCGCCGGCACCGTGCAGCTGCTCGGCGCGGAGACCGCGCTCTTCAGGCACCTGCGCAACAGGAACGCGCGCCCGCCCAAGCACGGCGTCATCTTCAACCACAGGCTGCTCCAGCTCGCGGCGCGCGAGCGGCGCGGCAAGGTCGCGCGCACGCTCGCGGACTGCATCAGCATCGCCGCGCGCGTCGACTACTTCAAGGGCGGCCTCGTGGCGGACGCGCTCGTCGCGAAGGTCGAGAGGAGCGTGAAGGGATGAGGAAGACGACGGGGATGACGCGATGCTGAAGCCCACGCTGCTGCCCAACACCTTCATCCTCGAAGGCCGCATGGCGCGCATCTACACGAGGAGCCTCACGCCCGGCGTCGCGTTCTTCGAGCAGGAGTCCGCATGGAAGGAGGGCGGCGTCGAGTACCGCGAGCTGAGCCCGCGCCACAGCAAGCTCGCGGCGGCGCTCGCGAAGGGATGCCAGCGCTTCGGCCTGCAGGAGGGATCGCACGTGCTCTATCTCGGCGCGAGCCACGGCTACACGCCGAGCTTCGTGTCCGACATGGTGGGCGCGGGCGGGCTCGTGCACTGCGTCGAGTTCTCGCCCGTCGTGATGCGCGACCTCGTCTTCGTCTGCGAGGCGAGGGCGAACATGAGCCCGATCCTCGCGAGCGCGGCGCAGCCGCGCGAGTACGCGTGGCGCTGCGCGCAGGTCGATGTCGTCTTCCAGGACATCGCGCAGCGCGACCAGCTCGGAATCTTCCTCAGGAACGTCGCGATGTTCCTCAAGAGCGGCGGCACGGGCATGCTCGCGCTCAAGGCGCGCAGCATCGACACCTCGCGCAGGCCCGACGAGATCTTCAGGGACATCAAGCGCCAGCTCGGCGAGCGCAAGGACGTGACGCTCATCGACTACCGCGAGCTCGCGCCGTTCGAGAAGGACCACGCGTTCTTCGTGGTCAAGAAGCGATAGCTACGCGTCCTCTTCCGCGTCCGGGAAGCGGTACTCGCCAAAGCCCCTGTAGACGCCGCTCCGGTACGCGCGTCGCATGATCTTGCCGATGTCCTCGTTGCAGCGTGGCGCGCGCATGCCGAGGAGGGCCGCGAGGTCGTAGACGGTGTGCGAATGGGGGAGGTACTTCGCAGAGACGGGAGCGTCTCTGTCCGTCTCGCCGCCCTGCCTCGACGAGAGCGAGAGCCCGAGCTGGCGCACCAGGGTGAGGCTGCTGTCATGGCGTGGCATCGGCGCAGGGACGCAGTGCCGCTTTACATGCGTTGCCTTCGCGCACCCAGGGCACGGAAGCAAAAGGATTAAAACGGCCGTGCGCCTACGCGATCCCATGAGGGACGCGAACGGGGACGCTGGCAGCGGCAGGAGAGGATGGCTCATCGCGCTCGGCGTCATCGTCGCGGTCCTGCTGCTCCTCGCGGTCTGGGCGGTCTCCTCGTACAACGGCCTCGTCGGCTCTCGCGCGCAGGCGGACGCGAAGTGGGCGGACGTGCAGGCGCAGTACCAGCGCCGCGCGGACCTCGTGCCGAACCTCGTGCAGACGGTCGCTGGCTTCGCGCAGCAGGAGCGCACGGTGCTCATCAACGTCACGGACGCGCGAGCGCGCGTGGGCCAGGTCCAGCTGAGCACGCAGGACCTGAGCGACCCGCAGAAGGTCGCGGCGTTCGAGCAGGCGCAGTCGCAGCTCGGCGGCGCGCTCTCGCGCCTCATCGCGGTCGCGGAGAGCTATCCCGACCTCAAGAGCGACCAGAACTTCCTCGCGCTGCAAGACCAGCTCGAGGGCACGGAGAACCGCATCGCGGTCGCGCGCATGGACTACAACGACGCGGTGCGCGAGTACAACCTGCGGGTGCAGCGCTTCCCGACCGTCATCATCGCGGGCATGTTCGGCTTCCCGACGCGCGAGTTCTTCGAGGCGAGCGACGCGGCGCAACAGGCCCCCTCGATCGACAAGGGGCAGTTCGCGTAGGCGTCCCGATGGTTTTGTTCAAGGTCACGTACCGCAATCCCTCCATCCCGATCTCCCTGAAGAAGCTTGTCGCGCTCAGCGCGCGCACGCCCGAGGAGGCGTGGGACGAGATCCGTACGCGCCTGGGAGAGCACGAGTACCTGTGCGGCGACATCGGGAATCTCGTCGGCGTGGAGCAGCAGGAGCTGGCGCGGTAGCGCCCTTGCGCAGGCAAAGCATAAGAACCGGAATGCGGTAGCATCCGGATGGCGACGCTCCCCGAGTTCTCCTTCACGCTCCCGTACCTCCTCTTCCTCCTCGCGGCGGTCATCACGACGCTGGGCCTCGTCGCGCTGGGCGGGATCGCGAAGGCGCTCCTGTGGCGCCCGCGCAAGGCGACCTTCAGGAGGAAGCTGGTCTTCTTCCCCGCGTTCATCGCGGGCATCTTCGTCGCGGGCTGGATCTCCGAGCGCGCGCAGCAGGGCGTGTACGCGTACCTGCTCGAGAACTCCGCGCGCGGCATCCCGTTCCTCATCGGCACGGTCGCGCTCGCGTGGGTGCTCTACGACTGGGGCGTGTGGAGGAGCGCGCAGCGATAGGGCTAGAGTATCCTTCTCGCGAACGTGAGGAACGCCGTGTGCCCGACGGCGGCAGACACGGGGCGCAGCGCGTCGCCTTGCACCTTCCAGTCGCGCTCGATGAGCTCGCACGTGCGCTCGTGCAGCAGCTCGGGCGGGAGCGCGCCCGTGAAATGCGAGGCCTGCACGATCGAGGGCGTGTACGCGACGACGTAGCCGCCGAGCCTCGCGGCCTTGCGCGCGCTCTCGTACGCGCGCCAGGGCTCGGGCAGGTCGAGCAGCACGAGGTCGGCCTCGTGCGCCTCGGGGACAGAGGGATCGTAGAAGTCGGCGTGCACGAGCGTCGCGTTCGCGAGCCCCAGGCGCGCGAGGTTCTCGCGCACGAGCGACACGCTCTCCTGGTCGATCTCGTAGCTGTGGACGTGCCCGCACGACGCCGCGAGCAGCGCGGTGGCGCCGCCCGATCCCGCGCCGGACTCGACGACGACGCTCTCCTTCGTGAGGCAGCAGTGCGCTGCGATGAACCCGATGTCCTTGCGCGTGATGATCTGCGCCTTGCGCCGGATCGCGCGGTAGCGGTCCGCGAACGTCGCGGGGACGATGACGAAGTCCTGCCCGCCGACGCTCACCTTGCCCGGGACGAGCATGCCCTTCGCGATGACGCCGTGCTGCGTGTGGAAGTCCTTGCCCGGGTCGTGCACGTACCAGCGCTCGGTCCTGCCCAGCACGCGGCGCTTGCCGTCGATCACCTCGACCTTCGCGAGCTTGTAGATGACGATAGGCATGCGCGGGGGCGAATCGACGGATTATATAAATCCGCGCGGGCGGCGCGCGGGGATGGACGGCATGGGGTTCGAGGAGCTGCTCGCGCAGGTCAGGGAGGGGAGCGACGGGCGGGAGTGGAACCTGCGAGCCGTGCTGCGCGCGTACGAGTCCGGGCGGCTCACGCTGCCCCAGAAGAACGAGCTGGTGTTCCTCCTCTTCTGCCGCGAGGACCCCGACGTGCCCCTCCCCGAGCAGCTCGTCTCGAACGGGCTCGTCTCCCTCACGACCCTCGAGCGCCAGACGGGCGAGAGCCTGGGCGCGGTCCCGCTCTGGTTCATCTTCATGCACCTCAAGGAGAGATCGAGGAAGATGGCGACCGGCCAGTGGCAAACGGATGGCGAGTACGTCGCGTACCGGAAAGCCAAGGAGGCGGGCCTGCTCGCGAGCCTCGAGCGCGGGGGAAGGGAATGGGAGCGGCCCGTCACGATCTCCGTCGATCTCGCGGTGCGGCCGGCAAGGTGCGCGGTCAAGGGGCAGCACGTGTGCGGGGAAATAGAGGTGAGCGACGGGCTCACGAGGCTCATCGTCCTCCCGACGAGAGGGATGCTGCGCGTGGCCGCGCGCATCGCGTTCTGGAGGTCCGCATGACGCTGCGGGCACCTGCAACATTTATATGGTGAGGAACGTGCTCTCGCACCGATGAAGCTCATCATCCCCGTCGCAGGCAAGGGCACGCGCATGCGCCCGTTCACGCACACGCGGCCCAAGCCGCTCCTGCCGGTCGCGGGCAAGCCGATGATCGACCATATCATGGACGCGCTCCTCCCGCTCAGGCCGAGCGGCGCGGTGTTCGTGACGGGCCACCTCAAGGACCAGTTCGAGGAGCACATGCGCGCGCGCTACGGCAAGGCGCTGCCGCTCTCGTTCGTCGAGCAGGAGCGCCCGAGGGGGACCGCGCAGGCGATCGCGCTCGCCCAGGAAGCCTTCGACGAGGACGTGCTCATCGTCTTCTCGGACACGATCTTCGACGTGGACCTCTCGATCATCCGGAAATGCGAGGACGACGGCATCTTCTGGGCGATGGAGGTCGAGGACCCGCGCCGCTTCGGGGTCATGGTGACGGACGAGGATGGCTACCTCGCGCGCATCGTCGAGAAGCCGCGCGAGTTCGTCTCGAACCTCGCGAACATCGGGCTCTACTACATCAGGAACACGAAGCTGCTCAAGGAAGGGCTCGACGTCGCGCTCGAGCGGCTCGCGCGCACGGACAAGGAGATCTACCACGTCGACGCGTTCACCTACATGCTCGCGCACGGCGCCAGGATCAGGGTCGAGAAGGCGCGCGGATGGTACGACTGCGGCACGATGGAGGAGACGCTCAAGACGAACGAGGTGCTCCTGTCGAGATCGGCACCGCAGTACAAGGCCGCCAAGGGCGTCACGATCGTGCCGCCCGTCGCGATAGATCCCAGCGCGCGCATCGAGGACTCCACGATCGGCCCCTACGTCTCGATCGGCGAGGGGGTGACGGTCGCCGGGAGCACGGTCTCGGGCTCGATCATCGACGCGCACTCCACGGTGCGCGGCTCGCGCCTCAAGGACAGCATCCTCGGCCAGCACGTCGAGCTGCACGGCAAGGACGGGGCGTTCTTCCTGGGCGACCACAGCAGGATCGGCTAGGCGGCAGCGGCGTGGGCGCGCAGCGCAACTACGCGTGAGCCTGCGCCCGAACATATTTAAGCTTCCGTGCCATCCCTCCTGCAAGGGTGATCCGCATGCATACGCTTCCGAAGCTTCCGTACTCCTACGACGCGCTCGAACCGTTCATCGACGCGAAGACGATGGAGATCCACTACACGAAGCACCACCAGGCGTACGTCGACAAGCTCAACGCGGCGCTCGAGAAGCACAAGGAGCTGCAGGGCAAGCCCGTCGAGGAATTGCTCAAGGACCTGAGCAGGATCCCCGAGGACATCCGCACGGCAGTGCGCAATCAGGGCGGCGGGCACGCGAACCACAGCCTCTTCTGGACGCTGCTCAAGAAGGGCACGGCGCCCTCGGGCGAGCTCGCGAAGGCGATCGAGAAGCAGTGGGGATCGCTCGAGAAGCTCAAGGAGGAGTTCGCTAGCGCCGCCGCGGGCCAGTTCGGCTCGGGATGGGCGTGGCTCGTGCTCGACGGCGGCAAGCTCGCGGTCGTGGCCACGGCGAACCAGGACTCGCCGATCAGCTCCGGCAAGACGCCCATCTTCGGGCTCGACGTATGGGAGCACGCGTACTACCTCAAGTACCAGAGCCGCAGGCCCGAGTACGTCGCCGCGTTCTGGAACGTGCTCGACTGGGGGCAGGCGGAGACGCGGTTCAAGGACGCGGGGAAGTAGCGCACGCCCCTGCTCCGGCCTCGCAGGAGGGGCGCTTCTCGTCGGGAGAGGGAGAAGTTTTATAAGTGAAACCCTATTTTAGCAACTTATGAGTGGCTACGCTATGCGCAATGGGCTTCCCGAGACGGTCATGGAGCTTGTGCTCGCGAAGGAGGCACGATGGGAGGCGCTATGGCGCAGGCTCGGGCGGCTCGACCACCGCCATCCGTACCCGCTGCGGCTCGAGGATCACCTCGCGAGCATGGCGTGCGAAGGGGAGGATCCGCCACAGTACCGCAAGAGCGCCTGGATCGGCGAGGGGAGGGACGCACGGGTATGGAGCGCGTACCTCGAGAACGTCCCCGATGCCGCGGCAGATGGGCTTGTCCTCAAGGAATTCGACCTGCGCGACCTCGCGCAGGCGGACGATGCCGCGAGAGCGCGCGAGAGGAGGCGGGACGACTACCGCTCGCAGATCCGCGCGGCCCGAGGGCGAAGCCAGCCCATCGACGATCCCGCCAGGGACGCGAGGGAGAGGGAAGACCTCGAGATGCACGAGCAGCTCGCGCGGTTCTGGAGAGGCCAGTACGAGGAGCAGCTCACGCGCCTCGGGGCGAGCATAGGGATGCTCTTCGGCACGGCGCTCGACACGCACCTCGATGGGATAGTCGCGAGGCCCGCAGCATACACCACGAGCGCGCTTCCCGATCCCCCGGGAGCGCGGCCTCCCCGCAACGCGACGCACAGGCTCGGGAGGGCGGCCGAAGCGGACACTGCGACGCGGTCCTCGCCTCGCGGGGAGTCTGCGGCGGAGAGCCCGAGGGTCACTGTCTGCCAGGCGCGCTACGAGGGCACGCTCGAGGGGAAACTCCTCGAGCTGGAGAAGGGGCATCGGGAAGGCGCGATCGCCGCGAGAGGCTACGAGCGCGACGTCGCGCTGCTGCTGCTCGGCACCGTCGAGATGGTCTCGCAGCGCCTCGAGGCGGGCTGGCTCGATCCCGACTTCAAGGGGGCGAACGTCCTGCTCGAGCGGGCAGCGTACGAGAGATCCGGGGGCTTTCGCATCAGGCTCATCGACCAGGGGTCCTGGAGGCCACACGGGGAGCTGCTCGAATCGCTCACGCAAGACGAGATCGCCGCGCTCATCCCGAGCGACGAGAAAGGGATGGATATTACCTACGCGGCCGCGCCCACGCGCCGTCTCGACTACGTGCTCTCCGCAGGCAAGGAGGGCAGGTATAGCGCCACCCCTTGCGATGACCCCGCGATGATCGCATCCGAGTTCCTCGCAGCGCTCGGCCTCTACGGCGGCGTCGCGGTGCCGGGGAAAGACCAGGGACCTGAGCGGCTCTCGCAGTACTGCAGGGACATCGTCCACGCGAGGAACGAGTTCATCGAGGGAAGGCTCCTCCCCGTGCTGCCGGGGAAGCTGCAGGCGCTGCGCCCCGTGCTCGTGGACGCGCTCATCGGCGGCGAGCTGGACTATTTCATGGAGATGGGCGAGTTCCGCGAGCGGATACGCGAGGCGTGCGACGATATCCTCGGGGGAGCGGTGCGCGGAGGAGCATGCAGGTACGACAGGGGGCAGATCCTCCTCGCCTACAGGAGCGCGCCCGCCGCGAGATAGGCGACGCCCTCAGAACGGCAGGCACCGCACCTTGAGCGTCTCGAGGAACACCGCCGCCTCGTACTCGCCTACGATCGCCGGAAAGCGGAAGCGCAGGTCGTCGATGAACGCGTAGAGCTCCTGGTTCGACGCCACCATGATCTCGATGTCAAGGTCGCCCGGCGTGACAGCAAGATGGGCGAGCAGGACGGGCGCTAAGAGCATCGCACCCGCTCAGATCTCCTGCTTCCCGTCGGGACTATAGAGATGGATCACGTTCACGGGGCACACGCCCGCGGCGTCGCGCTGCTTGCGCAGCTGCGCGTCGTCCGTGATCTCGAGCACCCACACCTTGCGCGCGGCGTCGTACACGGCGCCCTTGAGCGTCGCCTTGCCGTCGTGGTCTATCGACCAGAAGTCCGCGTTCGCGGCGACGCACGCGCCCGCGCCGATGCAGTTGTCGCGCTCGAACTCGACGCGCCAGCCCTTGGGCGAGGCGCGCGCGGATTGCGGAGCGGGTGCCGCTGGCGCCGGCCTGGGAGCGGGAGGCGCCTGGGCCGGGGCCGATGCTGCGGGAGGCGAGGGCGCCGCAGGAGCGGAAGCCGCGGCCGGAGAGGGAGCCTTGAGGCCCGCGGGCCTCGCGTCCGGATGGGCGCCGGTGCGGCGCGCGCGCTCGAGCGCTTCCTCCGCCCACGCGATGTCCTCCTTCGCGCGCTCGAGCGCGCGCTGCGCCGCGTCGATCCCGTCCGCATCCTCGCGCTCGCCGTCTGCCATGATCGTCACCTGTCCATGAGCCGCTGCCAGAACGAGCGGCGGCGCACATCGATGCTCTCCTCTCCCATCGCCGCGGCGCCGATGCGCGACGCGAGCGAGCGCAGCTCGTCGCGCTCGACGAGCGCGGCCTGGCCCTGCTCGCTCAGCTCGCGGATCTCGCGCATGAGCGGGATCGACGCGAGCAAGGGCACGCCGAGCTCTTGCGCGAGCGATGCGCCCGCGCCCGAGCCGAACGCGTCGCCCGCCATATTCTCGACGACGCCGAGCACCGGCACATCGAGGTCGCGCGCCATGAGCGCGCTCTTGCGCGCGTCCATGAGGGACTCCTTCTGCGGCGTCGTGACGACGATGATGCCGTCGAGGGCGCCGATGAGCATGCTGGACATGGGCACGTCCGCGGTGCCCGGAGGAAGGTCCGTGATGAGGACGTCGAGCTCGCCCCACTCGACCTGCGAGAGCAGCTCCGCGAGCACCTTGTGCTTGATCGGCCCGCGCACGATCATCGGGAGCTTCGGGTCGTCCGTGAGGAAGTGCGTGCTCACGATCCTCATGCCGCGGTACTCGAGCGGGTGGATGCGCCCCTCCTCGGTGCCCGTGAGCGCGATGTCGCGGATGTTGAAGAAACGCGCGACGTTGGGGCAGTCGACGTCGGCGTCGAGCAGGCCCACGCGCTTGCCGGCCGCCGCGAGCGCGCACGCGAGGTTCGCCGAGAGGAACGTCTTGCCGACGCCGCCCTTGCCGGAATGGACGCCGATCCTGCGCCTCACGCCCGCGAGGTTCTTGGCGACGAGCGCGCGCTCCTGCTCATGCGGGGTGCCCGTCGCGGGCATCTGGCGCGCCGACCGCTCGTTACTCTCGTCGTAGATGGGCAGGCCCATGGGAAGGCTTCGCCCGGCGAGAGTTTTAAAGGTTTGGGTAGGGGCTACGATGGCAAGCGGACCGCGCTGCCCCCGCTATCCTGCCGCGGGCTCGCGCATCTGGTCGGGGACGCCCACGCAATGGTTCTCCTTGCAGGCCCCTCGTGCGTCGCGGAACGCGCAGGCGCACCGGGGCGCGTCTTCGGGGGCGGGAGCGAAGAAGCGGCGGTTGACCCACGTCCCGTAGCCGCAGTCGCACGCGCTGCCCTGGCGCACGCAGTCCTCGTCGCGCTCGCAGTAGTCGACCGGGATGTCCTTGACGCACGAGCCGGCGGCTCCTGGCGCCTCGAGGATGCACGAGTACCCCTCGGCGCACTGCGCCGCTGCGCCCGCGCTCGCGGAGCCGCAGTCCGCAGGCATGCACGCCCCGTCGGGGCCGGGCACGATGGGGTCGTCGACGCATGCGTACCCCCGCGGGCAGGAGCCCTTGCTGCACGACGCGCCCTTGATCGGGATGCGCTCGATAATGTCGCCGTCGCGGCGCACGACGACCTCTTGCGCGTGCAGGTACTTCGTGAAATCCAGCGGGACATTGATGATAGAGCGCGGCCTCCCCGCGAGCCCCTGGGTGCCGTTCGTGCAGGTGTCGACGCATCCCGCGACGGGGGCGCTCGTGAGATCGACGTGGACCTCCGCCCCTTCCTGGCTGGCCGAGTAGTCGAAGCTCTCGCACGAGCCGTCGACGACCACCTGCAGCGGGACATCGCCGCTCCCGCGCGAGGCGAAGCTGAGCGTGGTGATGGGCACGTAATCCGTGTACGGCATGAGGCAGGCGCTCTCCACGATGAGCGCGTGCTGCGGCGCGCATGCGGGGAGCAGCAGGAGCAAGAGCGCGAGCCACCTGGTTTCCATGAGGCCGCCCCGTCTGCCCGCGATTATAATCCTTCGGATGCCTTCCATCCGGACTGGAGCGTGCGTGCCTTGCGCCAGGGCCATGCGCGGCGATCGTCCCCGACGCTCAGCGGTCCTCTTTCCCCGCGTGCGCCCCCGCGAGCACCTCGTCGAAGCGCTGCGAGCGGTGGAAGACGAGCGAGGTCTTGCCGCGCGTCGTCTTGCGCAGGAATCCTCTCCCGACGAGGTCGAGCAGGTCCGTCCTCGCCGTCTGGTAGACGACGCCGAAGATGTTCTGGTACTGGCGTATCGTCATGGTCCTCGTGGGCTCCGTCTCGAACCTGCGCAGCGCGTCCGCCTGGCGCTCGTTGATCCCGCCGAAGGTGAGGAACTTGTAGCCCTCCCGCTTCTCCTTGCCCCTCTTGCGCACGTACGCCTTGAGGTCGACGAGCGCGAGGTGCAGCGTCTTGAGCATGAAGTGGATGAAGTAGGTGAGGTCGTTCTGGTCGGTCTCCACGTACTGGTACGCCCTCGCGTACTGCGCGGGCGCGCGCACGATCGTGCGGGAGATCGACGCGTAGCTCGCCCGCCAGTAGTCGTTCGAGAGCAGGTACCAGTAGAAGACCGCGCGCGCCGTCCTGCCGTTGCCGTCGGCGAACGGGCGCAGGTACCCCACGAGAAAGTGCAGCGCGCTCGCCTTGAGGACGGGGTGCATGAACGGGTCCTTCTCGCGCTTGTTCGCGAACGCGCACAGCGAGTCGACGAGCCCCGGGAGCTGCGCGGACGGCGGGGGCACGTAGACCGTCTCGTTCGTCTCGCTGTCGACCACCCCCTCGTCGTCGGTCGAGCGGAACCTGCCCTCGTCCTCCTTGCGCGCGAGCGTGTCCTTCGTGATCGCGGCGTGGAGCTGCAGGAGCATCTGCGCGGTCAGCTTGCGCCCCTTGAGCTTCGGGAGCTCGAGCAGCGCGCGATAGTTGTTCGTGACCATGCGCTCGTCGCGGGTGCGGGGCCTGCGCTGCGCGCGCAGCATCTCCTTCGCTTCCGTCCTCGTGGTCGCCGCCCCCTCGAGCCTGCTCGACGCGATCGCCTCCTCCATGAGCGAGCTGAGCAGATACGTGGTCTTCTCCTCCTCGGGCACGAGCGGCTCCGAGCGCAGCGCGCCCCCGAGGCTCATGTCGAGCTCGCGCAGCACCTGGACCATGTAGTCGGTGATGGAGTACCTGAACATGAACCGCTCGTCGCCCGTGTCGAGCAGCGGGCAGTCGCGGTAGGTGGAGCTGCGGGTGACCTTCACCATCGCCCACACGAGCTCCTTGTCCTTGCCGTCTGGCACCTGCGTGTAGACGAACTCGTTCCAGTGCAGGTAGAGCCTGTTGCACGCCCGGATCGCCTCGAGCACCTGCGCGTCCTGGAAGTACTCGCCGATCCTCTTCTGGTTGCCCGCCTTCCTCAGGATCTCGCCGAAGGGCTGCGGCGCCGCGACCTTCTTCATGGCGCGCGAGAGCCGCGGACACTATAAGAAGCTTGCCGAGACGTGCTAAATCGCCGGGCATTAGCAGGTTGCGCCCCGCGCACGCAAGAAACTACTAATAGTAACGGAATTAGCTCGTTTTATCGAGCTTCTCAGTCGAGAAATGCGCGTATTTTCCCCGGGCTTTTCCCGATCCCCACAGGAGCCGCGGAAGCAACATTTATATAGCCAGGATTTTTCTCCGGTCCCGAGGGTTGGAGACATGGAGCTTTCAGTCATCGTGAAGGCAGAGGAGAAGGCGGAGGACCTCGTCAGGAAGGCTGAGGAGAAGAAAGCCTCCGCCATCGCGGCGGCGCTGCGCGAGCGCGAGGAGCGCCTCGCGAATGTGCGCGCGCCCGCGAAGCGGACCATCTCCCTCGCCACGCCTCCCCCGGACCTTGAGGCACTGCGCGCGTCCGCAGGACGGAACAAGGCGCGCGCGGTGCAGCGGATCCTGGAGGAGTTCTATGCTGCGACCTGAGCCCATGCTGCGCGTGCAGCTGCTCGCGAAGCGCTCGGACGAGCGCAGGCTCATCGACCTCCTCGCGGACCTCAAGGCCGTGCATCTCGAGAGCCACCGCAAGGAGCGCATCTCGGGCACTGAGCTCGACATCGGCACGCCGCTCCAGGGCGCGGACGCGCTCTCGAGCACGCTCACGGTGGTGCGCAGCCTGCTCAGCAAGCTGCCGCCCTCGAGCGACGCGCGCGTCGCCGCATGGGACGGCGCGATGGGCGACATGGCCGCGCGCGTGGACGCGCTCTCGGCGGAGTACGCGGCGCACGAGGAGCGCACGCTCGCGCTCTCTCGCGACGCGCAGCGCGTCGCCGAGCAGGAGCGCCTGCTCACCATGGTCCAGGGCCTCGAGGGGCCCGTCGATGCGCTCTTGCGCGCGCACAGCGTCGAGCCTGTGCTCGCGGCGAGGACGCCGCAGAGCAGGCAGGACGCGCTCAGGGAGGTCAAGCCGCTCATGGAGATGCACGGCCAGGGCAGCCTGCTCATGATCGTGCGCAAGGGCACGGCGGACGCGGCCCGCGCCGCGCTCAAGGTGGCAGGCTTCGAGATCGTCGAGCTCTCGCCGCTGCGCGGCCTCGAGGGCACGGTCGTGCAGGCGCGCGAGGCCCTCGCGAGGGAGCGCGAGCGCATCGCGGGGCAGCGCGACGAGGAGGAGTCGTTCTCGCGGCGCTTCGCCTCGCACGCGGCGTTCCTCAAGGGGAGCGAGCAGGCGCTCGCGCTCGAGCTGCTCAAGGCGCAGGCGCCGCTGCACTTCGGCGAGACCAAGCGCACCGTGCTCATCCGCGGCTTCATCCCCGAGGCGCAGGAGGCCGCGTTCCGCAGGCGCCTCGAGTCGTCGGGCATCGACACGGTGATGGACCTCGCGCACGCGCACGAGGCGCCGACGAAGCTCGACAACCCGCCCGTGCTCGACAGCTTCGAGGATCTCGTGCGCCTCTACACGCTCCCGCGCTACAACGAGATCGATCCCACGAGCCTCATGGCGATCACGTTCCCCCTCTTCTTCGGCTTCATGCTTGGCGACATCGGCTACGGCCTGTGCGTGCTCGCGCTCGCGATCGTGCTGCTGCGCATGCCGGACCTGAAGGGGTTCGGGAACATCCTTCTCCTCAGCGCGATCGCGAGCGTGGTGTTCGGCGCCGTCTTCGGCGAGTTCTTCGGCCTCGAGCACGTCTTCGGGCTCGAGCTGCACCCGCTCATCAACCGCGCGCACGACACGACGACGATGCTCCTCATCGCGATCGGCATCGGCGTCGCGCACATCACGCTGGGCCTCCTCATCGGCATCGTCAACGAGGCGCACCACGAGGGCATCTGGATGGGGCTCCTCAAGAAGGGGAGCTGGATCCTGCTCGAGATCGGCGCGATCCTCGCGGCCGCGGCCTACGGGCTCCTCAAGACGATTCCCGTGCTCAACCAGATCGCGGTCGCGCCGCCCGTCGCGTGGGCCGTGCTCGCGCTCGCCGTCATCGGCATCTACGCGGGCGAGAAGCTGCAGGGCCTCTTCGAGCTGCCCGCGATCTTCGGCAACACGTTCAGCTACGCGCGCCTCGTCGCGATCGGGCTCTCGTCCGTCTACCTGGCGCTCGTCATCAACGACATGGGCGGCGGGCTCGTGGCCAAGGGCGGTATTTGGCTCGCCGTCGGCATCCTCGTGATCCTCTTCGGCCACGCGCTCAACCTCGCGCTCGGGCTGCTCGGCCCGTTCCTGCACTCGCTCAGGCTGCACTACGCGGAGTTCTTCACGAAGTTCTACGCGGGCGGCGGCACGGAGTACCGGCCGTTCGGGACCGTCGAGGGGGAGCCCCGATGACTGCGGCGGCATCCATCACGCTCAGGGAGTTCACGGTGAACGCATTACCAATAACCACAGGAGGAAACTAGCATGGCAGCAGATATCGGAACAGGACTCATCGGCATTTCGGCGGGGATCGCGATCGTCGGCACCGCGATCGCTGCGGCGTACGCGGAGAAGGAGATCGGCACGGCGGTCGTGGGCGCGATGACGGAGAAGGAGTCGCTCTTCGGCAAGGGGCTGCTCCTCACGGTCATCCCGGAGACGCTCGTCATCTTCGGCCTCGTCGTCGCGATCCTCATCCTCGGCCTCGCAGCATGAAGCCCCAGGAATTCGCGGATTCACTCCTCGCGGACGCGAAGAAGAGGACGGCCGAGATCGAGCGCGAGGCGCGCGACGAGGTGCGCAGGCTCGAGGCGGAGACGGAAGCGCTCGTGAAGGAGAAGACCGACCTCCTCTCGGCGCAGGTGCGCGCGGAGGAGGAGCGCGAGCGCAGGCGCAAGGAGGCGCGCGCCAAGCTCGAGCACTCGCTCGCGCAGCTGCAGTGCCGCAAGGACCTGCTCGACGGCGCGTTCGAGGAGGCCTCGGCCAGGCTCGCGGCTCTCTCCGGCGCCGAGCGCAAGCGCCTGCTCGACGCGCTCTGGAGCGACGCCTCGGCGCAGCTCGACATCGGCGACATCGAGGCCGCGGAGAAGGACGCGCCCGCGCTGCGAGAGAGGGGGAACGTCGTTGGCACGATCAGCTCCATCGGCGGCTTCGTCGCGCACAGCAAGGACAAGGCCCTCTCGGTCGACATGCGCTTCGAGACGCTGCTCGGCACGCTTCGCGAGCGCAATGCGCGTGAGGTCGCGCAGGTACTCTTCGGGTGAGCATGGCGAGAGCGACGATGACGGACGGGTACACCGCGACGAGGGTGCACGCGATGAGGACGAAGCTCATCAGCCCCACGGAGTACGAGCGGCTGCTCAAGATGAGCGAGCGCGAGATCATCAACTACCTCCAGGGCACGGAGTACCGCGAGGACGTCGACGCGCTCGCGATCGGCGACCTCGACGACCCTGAGACGATCGACCGCATCCTCGCGCACAACGACGAGCGGATGCTCGAGAAGCTCATCGGGATCTCGAGCGAGCGCTTCCGCCGCGTGCTCGACCAGACGCTGCTGCGCAACGACCTGTGGAACGTCACCGTCATCGCGGAGGCGGTGTCCGGGGGCTCGGACCCGAAGCGGGCGCTCGAGCTCTACGGCCGGCGCGGCAGGTCCGACGTCTCGGCGCTGCTCGAGGCGAAGGGCATCGCGCAGCTCGCGGCGCTCGCGTCGCGGGCCATCCCGGGCCTGGGCGAGAGGGCAGGCAGCTTCGAGGAGTTCGTGAGCCTGCTCGCGCGCAGGCGCGCGGACGCGTACCGCGAGCAGCTGCCCCACCTCGGCACGGACAGCTACCTCATCGACGAGCAGAACCTGCTCGCGCTCGTGCGCGAGAAGCGCGAGGGCGTGGCGCCC